>JAXDGI010000028.1:0-12083 GCA_034665145.1 Solirubrobacteraceae bacterium | reverse complement strand
CGTCGACGCTTTGGGTAAGCAGAGCTCAGGGTGAGACGGCGCCCGTGCGTCGGTCAGCGCAGGCGCGTCCAAGGTCGAGAGGATCCCGGAGCTATCCAGAGGTCAGCGTTTCTGACAGCGCTTGGGCCGAAACGCCCGGCGCCGCTTGTTCCGGGGCGGGTCCGGCTCTCGGGGCGACCCCCCGCTGTGACACGAGCCCTGCCCGCGTTCAGGCTCGGGGCCTGGCCGGGTACGCTCAGCTCCGGCCGGTCCCTTGACGCTCCCCGCGGCGGTCAAGAGCTTGGAGATCTCGATGTCTCGAAAGGGCATGGCTGGCTCGCTCGGTTGGTGAAGCTCCGAGTTGATGGGCGGCGGTCCGGAACCGCCGCCCATCGCGTCGGAGTCAGGCGGCCAACCACCGGCCGTCCGGTCGGCCGGTGGCCTGACTGTGCGCCCCCGGGCCGGGGCGGCGAGCGATTGCTGCCGACCCGAGGTGATCTTGTTGAGGCGCTACCGACTGTCTCGCCTGGCCCTAACGGGGCGGTCACATTTGATAACAGCGCCCGTGCGACGAGCCGGCCGAGGGCGATCGGTCATTACATCCACCCAGAGGGGTGCGGTCCCGTCGGTGATCTGAGACTGTTAGCGTTGCCGTGCCTCGGGCGCTTCGATGACGAGCATTCGGATTCTGGGACCCATGCAGGTCTGGCAGGGCGAGGAGCGCCTCGCTCTCGTGGGGCCGCGGCAGCTGACGCTGTTCGCCTTCCTGGTCGTGCATGCCAATCGGGCGATCTCGAGGGATGCGCTGACCGATGCGGTGTGGGGACCGGCCCGATCAGACGGTGGCAATCGCCTGCAGATGGCGATTGCGCGCTTGCGCAAGGCGCTGGAGCCGCTCAACGTCGAGTCCGGGGTGCGGCTGCAGACGGTCAAGGCCGGCTATCTGTTGTCGATCGCTCCTGGTGAGCTTGATGCCGACGCATTCCAGGTCGGGGTCCAGCGCGGGACGTCGGCGCTGGATGCCGGGGCGCCGGCTCAAGCCGCAGACGTGCTCTATGAGACGTTGGCGCTGTGGCGCGGTCCGCCCCTGGCCGAGGTCGCGTTCGAGGACTTTGCCCAGAGCGAGATTCGCCGCCTGGAAGAGCTGCGGATCCGCGCGCTCGAATGCCGGATCAACGCGGAACTTCAACTGGGCCGCCACGCCGAGTTGATCGGTGAGCTGGAGGGCCTGCTTTTGCAGGCCCCGACTCGTGAGCACGTCGCGGGACAGCTCATGCTGGCCCTCTACCGTTGCGGGCGTCAGGCCGACGCGCTCGATGTGTACCAACGGGTGCGCTCGGCCCTGTCGGCACAGTTGGGCCTTGACCCTGGGCCAGCGCTCAAGACGCTGCAGATGAAGATCCTGGAGCACGCAGCCTCCCTGGAGCTGCCCGCCGGCCGGCAGGGGTCACCATCAGGCCGGCGGTCCGGGGCGGCGGCGCGAGCTCCGATCCCCACCCGCCTGCATCCCTATGGCCCGTCGGTGTTCGCGGACCGCCGCCGCGAGCACGACACGCTCGCGCGAGCACTGAACGAGGCTGCGAGCTCCGGTCGTCAGGCAGCGTTCGTGACGGGCGAGGCCGGCATCGGCAAGACCCGTCTGGTCAGCGAGTTCGCGCGAGACGCCCATGCGGCCGGAGCGCTCGTAGTCGCGGGTCGCTGCGACGATGGTCTCAACCTCCCCTATCAGCCGTTCGTGGAGGCACTGGAGCACCTAGTCGCGCATACCCCCACCCCGCGGCTGAAACGGCACATCACCGAGTACGGAGGCTCGATTGCGCGTCTGGTGCCCGCGCTATCAGCCCACGCTGGCGACGCGGCGGGGACCGAGGTGGAGCCCAGTGAGTCCGAGCGCTACGTGCTGTTCCGGGCCATTGAGGGACTGCTTTCGGCGGAATGTGAGGACGGCCCGGTGCTGCTCGTGCTCGAGGATCTCCACTGGGCCGACCTGCCCACCCTGCACCTGCTCAGGCGGCTGCTCACCTCCGCCCGCAGCTGGGCACTGATGGTGGTGTCCACCTGCCGCCTCGAAGGCCTGGGAAAGAACCATCCCTTGCGTGAGCTACTCGCCGATCTGCACCGGGAGCCGCGTGTACTCCGGCTCAGTCTGACCGGGCTTGACAGCGCCGACGTGGGGGATTTGCTGCGGGGGATCGGGGAGGTGCCGCTGGCGACGGCCGACCAGCAGCTGGCCGAAACCCTTGAGGCCAGCACAAACGGCAACCCGTTCTTCATCACCCAGCTCGTCCAAGGCCTCGCCGAGACCGGCGCACTGGTCAGCGATGAAGGGCGTGTGCGCCTGACCGATGGAGTCGAACTGACCAGTGAGCTGCCCGTCAGCATCACCGAGACGCTTGGTCGGCGACTGCGTCGCATGCACGAAGACGTACGGCGCTGCCTGGATGTGGCGGCGGTGGTCGGTCAAGAGTTCGACGCTGAGCTGGTGTCGGCCGTCGCGGATGTCCCGTCGGCTTCGGACGCTCTCACGCTCGCGGTCGAGGACGGCGTACTTCTTGAGGTCCCCGACCAACCCGCTCGCTTGCGCTTCGCTCACGCACTCATGCAGCGCTACGTCTACAGGCAGCTCGGTCCGGCACGGCAGACCGAGCTACATCGGCGGATCGCGCTCGCGATGGAGGACCGATCGGGCCATGACGGCAGTACGTTTGCCGAGCTGGCTCGGCACTGGATGGGGGCGGCCGACGCCGACGTTGAGACCGCGCTGCGCTACTCCGTGTTGGCCGGTGACGAGGCACTGGGCAAGCTGGCCCCCGACGAAGGCCGGCGATGGTACGAGGGGGCGCTGGAACTGCTCGGCGGGAAGTATCGCGCGCGCGACACACAGCGATGTGAGCTGCTGATCAAGCGAGGTGAAGCCGAGCGCCAGGCGGGGGACTTGCGTTTCCGCGAGACGCTGCTCGAGGCGGCCGAGATCGCGCAGCGCATTGGCGACGAGGACAAGCTGGTGCGCGCCGCGCTGGGAAACACGCGAGGTATGCAGAGCGAGACCGGAATCGTCGACGAGGGGCGCGTGGCCGCGCTGGACTCGGCGCTGCGGATCGTCGGCCAGGATGCCACCCCGGAGCGAGCCCGGCTGCTGGCGATACAGGCGGCCGAACTGATGTACTCGCAGGAGTGGAACCGTCGTGTGCGGCTGAGTGACGAAGCGCTCGCGATTGCCCGAGAGCTGGACGACGCGGATGCGCTCGGCACCGTCCTCAACATGCGGTTTGTCACCCTGCTCGCACCCGAGACCCTGGCCGAGCGACGGGCAAACACGGTCGAGGCGGTCGCTGTCGCTGAGGGTCTCAGCGACCCGCTGCTGCGGTTCTTTGCCTACCACTGGCGGACCTACGCGTGCATTGAGGCCGGAGACATGCTCGGGGCGCGCTCATGGGCCGCCCGCGAGCAGGACATTGCCGACCGGTTCCGGCAGCCGACCACGATGTGGCTGCGGCGTGCTGATGAGGCCAACCTGGCGATCGTGGCCGGCAAGCTCGACCTCGCGGCTGAGCTGTCCACGGCCGCGCTGGAAATCGGCCGCCACAGCGAGCCCGATGCGCTGGCCTGTTACGCGGCTCAGCAAACGTCGACTGCCTTCGAGTCTGGGCGGCTGGGTGAACTGATTCCCCTACTCGAGCAGGCGGTGCAGGACAACCCGGGCGTACCCGGCTTCCGCGCGCCGCTCGCGCTTTCGCTGACCGAGGTCTCGCGTCCAGAGGAGGCACGCAACCTGATCGATCAGGCCGCAGCCTCGAGCTTCCGCGAGATTCCCTACGACGTCACGTGGCTGGCTGTGACCTGCATCTATGCACTCGTGACCTCCAGGCTCGGAGATGTCGCGGCAGCCACGACCCTGTACCGCATGCTGGAACCCTGGAGCGAGCAGATCGCCTTCCCCGCGTTCGGTGTCTGGGGGCCGGTCAGTCTGTATCTCGGATCGCTCTCACTCGTGCTCGACAATCGCGACGCCGCCGAGCGGCACTTCTTGGCGGCCGGGCGGGCCGCGACTCGGGCAGGGGCTCCGCTGTGGCAGGCCCGTGCCGCCGGCCAACTGGGACAGCTTGGCTGAAATGACGCGATGAGCGAGCCGGGATCCGCCGGAGCCGGCCGGCGAACCAAGATCGCGATCCTGGGCGGCGGCACCGGCGGACTGGCCGCCGCCTGGTCGCTGACCGCGTCTCCGGCCCTGCGCGAGCGCTTTGACGTGAGCGTTTATGAGCGCAGCTGGCAGCTCGGGGGCAAGGGCGCGAGCGGCCGAGCGCCGCACCCAAGCGGCGACGGCGGCCGCGGGCAGCGCATCCACGAGCACGGTTTGCATATCTGGTTCGGCTTCTACGAGCACGCGTTTCGCATGTTGCGAGGCGCATATGCCGAGTCGGGGCTGGCCGCCGGAGAGAACTGGTGGACGCTCCCGTTTCAGAAATGCGATGCGGTGTCTCTCTACGAGCAGCGTGAGAACGGCACATGGCTGAGGCAGCCAATTCACCTGCCGCGCCGAGGTGGATCCGACCGGGGACCACCCACCGAGCCTCGGCGCCTGGCCATCGGGCGGGTGATGGCCCGCACCACCCGGCTGCTCGCCACTGGCCTGCGGACTGAGCTGGGGAGCCCCGGCTCGCGCCGCCGGGGCACCGGGGTCCTGGCCGGGGATCCGAGCGTGACCGCGGCCGCCTCGGCGCTCGAGCAAATCGCGGTAGAGATGGACCGGCTGGCCTCGCCGGTCGTGTTGGGTGCCGACGACGTCTCCCGGCCGCCGGCGCGTGGCCGTGTGCTCGGCGCCGACCGTCCGCGTCCCCCGATGTCGGCGGCGGCCGTCGACAAGCTCCTCGACGAACTGTTCGGCTCTGTCGGCGATCTGCGAGCCCAGCTGGGAACGGGGGAGGCGTCTGACCGATTGCGGCTTTGGCGTGGTGTGCTGGAGCTCGTCGCGGCCTCGCTGGCCGGGATCGTCCGCGACGATGTGCTGTGGCGGGGGTTCGGAGCCCTGGACGAAGAAGACCTCCGGGAATGGCTCGGCCGGCACGGCGCGAGTGAGGAGACCCTTGTCCGATCGCCCGTGCTGCGCGGGCTCTACGACCTGACCTTCGCGTACCGGGAAGGCGACAAGCGCCAGCCGAGCCTGGCGGCGGGTAAGGGCCTCCAGTCGCTGCTCATGATGATCAACTACGAGGGCTCGTTCATGTGGCGTATGCGAGCCGGAATGGGTGATGTTGTGTTCGCGCCGCTGTACCTCGCCCTCAGACACCGCGGCGTGAACTTCCACTTCTTCTCCGAGGTGACACACCTGCGCCTGAGGCCCGGCCAGCCGGTGATCGACGCGATCGAGCTGACCCGCCACGCGACCGCGGCCCCGGGCCCGGGCGGATACCAGCCAATCGAGCGGATCGGTGACTGGTGGTGCTGGCCGGCGGCGCCGCATACCGCGCAGCTGACCGATCTCGAGCCTCAGGCTGAGACCCTGACCCGTGGCGCGGACTTCGACAACGTGGTCCTGGCGATCCCCGTCGGGGCGCTACCTGGGATCTGCGGCGAGTTGGCCGAGGCCAACCCGCGCTTCAAGTTGATGCTCGACCGGGCGGGGACGGTGCGAACCAAGGGTCTCCAGGTCTGGCTGACGAAGACGAGCGACGAGTTGCGCGGCGCGCCGAGCCGGGACGGACTCGATCCTCCGGCCACGGCATACGCCGAGCCGTTTGACACGTACTGCGACATGAGTCACCTGCTCGATGCCGAGGTCTACCCAGGCGATGACGGACCCAAGGCGGTGGTCTACTTCTGCGCCGTGCTGCCCGATAGTCCAACCGCCGCCGAGGCGGAGCGGTCGGTGCGGGCCTCCGCGCGTCAGTACCTCGAGCGAGACGCCGCGACGATCTGGCCCGGAGCGGTCCGGGACGGAGCATTCGACTGGAGCGTCCTGTTCGACCCGGAGGGACGTGCGGGCTGCGATCGACTCGACGCGCAGTATTTACGCGCGAACGTCGCCGCGACCGACCGCTACGTGACCACGCTTGCCGGGAGCGTCGACGCGCGGCTTCACCCTGATCAATCCGGCTTCGAGAATCTCGTGCTGGCCGGTGATTGGACCCACAACGGTATCGACGGTGGGTGCGTCGAGGCGGCTGTTATCTCGGGGGAGCGCGCCGCCCAGGCGCTCATCGGCCGGCGGCCTCGAGCCGCAGCGGCCCGTCAGCAACGCACTCCGTACGTCGAGTACGGCGCACTGGCCACCGCGCCCGGACCGCTGCTCTGTGAACGCGCGCGGCTGTATTGCTTCCTGGTGCGAACCGACCGGGCCCGGGTCCAGCAGCTGTGCGATCGCGTTTTCAAGGAACCCACCGGCGGTGCGCTCCGTTACCGCGTTCCGCGGCTGTCTCCCGCGATTCTCACGTTCGGCACGATCGCCGGCCTCCGGTCGCTGCACCCGGATCACGCCGACCGAGGAAGTGCCTCTGAGCCTGAGGCGGCGATCTGGGTGCCGACGATCGCCCAGCGCTACGAGGCGGGGCGATACGTCGACCAGCACCTCGCGATCTTCATGCCCTACCTGTGGGTCGACGATCCGATCGCGTTTGCCTCCGGTCGCGAGGTCTACGGCTTCGCCAAGACGCAAGGCTGGATGCACCGGCTGAGCGACCCGCGCGGGCAGTTGGACTCGCGGCCACCAGACCCACCCGAATCGCTGGTGCTCGACGTGCACGGGGCCACCGAGTACGGCGTGGGCTCAGAGTTGGGTCGCCAGCGGCTGATTACGATCCGCCGGCGCCCAACTCGCCGGGGCACCGCAGCCGACGACGGGCCCCAGCCGCTCGCCGAGGGCGGCGATCTTTCGTCGCTGGCCGCCCACCTCCTTTCGGAGCTGGAACCCTCGGCGGATCCGAAGCTCCTCGCGCCGACTCGCCGGTCTCTGGGAGCGGTCCGCCGGCCTATTCGGACGGCCGGGGCCCGTGGCTCGAGTCTCGCCGAGCTGCTGTCCGAGCAGGTGGTCCGCCACGTCTTCCTCAAGCAGATCCGTGACGCTGAACACGGCGAGCTCGCCGCCTTTCAACAGGTCGTCGAGGCTCGCTCCAGCGTGTCGCCGGGATCGCTGCGATGGCGCCGACTGCGAGGGTCCTACGACTTATCGGTGGCCAGGCTGGCCAGTCACCCGCTGGAGGACGAACTTGGACTAGCGTCCGCGCAGTCCGTCCGACTGGCGTTTGCCGCCGAGTTCGGGTTCCGGATGGAACCGGGCCTGGTGCGCTGGCCGGGAGGGTGAGCAGCTCACAGCGGGCCGCGGTGAACCGCTGGATCCTTACCAGCGGCGCCTTCGATGGAACCATCGATTTTGCCAAGGCCGTCGCTGACCCGACCGACCCAAGGATGATCAATCCGGCCTACGACAGCGGCGACCACCTGCATCCCAACGATGTCGGCTACCAGGTGATGGCCGACGCGATCAGCCTGCACATGCTGCTCCGCAACGCCGGGGCCGGCCGCTGAAGCCTCGCCTCGACGAGCTGGCCGAGCGCCCCCGCGGAAGGAGCGCGTAGCGCTGCAGGGGCCGGCGCAGCTTGCCAGTCAGCATCACGTTCCCCCAAGCGCCCCGCTCGGCCCGACGCGCGCGGGCCCGCCGCAAGCCGCCTTAGGAGCTCGTGGCCGTCGACTCGAGTGACCGGCCGGTGGTGCGGATCCCGAGCAGGATGAGCGCCCCTGCCACGACCCCGGAGATGGCCATGACCACGAACGCGCCGGAGAATCCCCACGCGGCATTGGCGCCGAGCACGATGGGCGGCGCCAACGCCCCGCCGATGTGGCCCAGCCCGTCGGTCAGCGCCACGCCCGTGGCCCGGGCATTGGTCGCGAAGTGCTCGGCGGTGTAGGTGTAGAGCATCGGCACGAGCAGGCCAATCGTCATCGAGGCGATGAAGCCGAACACGATGATGATCGTCGGTGAGACAAAGAGCCCGATCACCAGCAGCGAGATCGCCCAAACGACCGTCACCGCGGCGGCGGCAAACTTGCGCTCGAGCCGGTCGCTGAACCGCGTCGTCGCGTAGGCGCCGACGAGGAACCCGATCCCCGACACGAGCAGGTAGGTCGTGCTGTCGGCGAGGCTGTAGCCCTTGTCGGTGAACAGGGTCGGGGCGAGCGTCAGCCACCCGTAATTGCCGAGGTAGTAGACGAACCAGATCCCGACAAACAGGCCGACTCGCTTGATCATCGTGGGGGACAGCAGAGCCCGGACCGGGAAGCGCTCGGCCTTGGCCTCCTGGGGAACCGCCTCGGGGGTGGGCAGCTCTCCGTCGATCGTCTCCCGCGCGGACTCCTCGGCCCCCGCGACCACGTTCTCCGCCTCCTCGACGCGGCCCTGGGTCATCAGCCATCGTGGCGAAGGGGGAAGGCTGCGCCGCATGAAGAGGATCGTCAGTCCTCCCAGGGCGCCGATCAGGAACAGGATGCGCCAGCCGCTGGCGAAGCTCGGCACCAGTCCGCGGGCGATGAAGGGGACGACGGCAAAGCCGGCGTAGGCGGCGGTGGTGGCCCAGCTCGTATAGCGACCGCGCAGCGGAGCGGGGGAGAGCTCGCCAATGTACGTGGTGACCGCGGCGATCTCAGCGCCGATCCCGAGACCGGCGATAAAACGGAAGATGATCAGCTCGGTCACATTGGTGCTTGCCGCCGCCAGCACGGTCCCGAGCGAGAAGACGCCAACCGAGAGGGTCAGGCTGAGGCGCCGCCCCCACTTGTCGGCAATGGTCGCGTCTGCGAAAGCGCCGACGATGTACCCGATCAGGCTGCTGGTGACCGATAGCGCGACGGTCGATTTCGCCACATGAAACTGCGTCGCGATCACCGGGGCGGCGAACGAGATCGTGACGATGTCGAAGAAGGCGAAGAAGTAGCCGGCCCCGACCACCCACAGCAGCTTGCGCTCGTACGGCCATACCGGAATCCGATCAAGGCGGGCCAGTGGCCCCGGGCGGCGCCGACGATCGCGACCCGCGGTCTCTGGCGATTCCTGAGTGAGCCCAGGTGACGTGTCCGGCATCCTGGTACCTCCTTCGTCACCGTGGGGTTACCCGCAGAACACCGAGTGGAATCCGCGTCGACGCGCGGGAGGCCGCGGGGACGCTTCAGGCCGCGTCCCCACGTTTCGCCCAACGGCGACGACGGGCCGGGGCGGACCTATGGCTAAGGCTGCGCGGCGGCCTCTGCCGCCGGCGGGATCAGGGCTCGAAGCCGCCGTCCATCCATGCCTTGAACAGCGCCACCTGGTCCTGCGACCACGGCTGCTCGCCGCTGTCGCTCGGCGGCATGTTCCCGCTGGAGACCTGGTCGTAGACGTCTTTAGCGTTGCCCGGCTGGCTCATGTATGAGTAGTCAGACAGGGGAACATCGAGGCCGTTCATGTGGTCGATATCGGTGCCGGTAAATAGCGGCAGGATTTCGGACTTGAAGCTGACGCTCATGGTCAGGACTCCCGGGACGGCGTCGCTGACGCCAGCGGCGCAGGCTGACCCGGACTGGACGACGCACGGAAGTCCGGCCCGTAGTTGCCGCTGCCGCCGGGCAGCGGTTGACTGATGATTTTCGCCGCGGCCGGATACAGCTCGAACATCGTCCCGATCGCCTGCCCCAACACGCCGGTGCCGCCGCCGCTCCACGCTTGGCGCAACTGCGCGAGAAGCTGGGCGTATTGCTGATCGAACTGCTGTACTGCCGGATTATCCGGGTAGCCGCCGGCCGGGACGCTGGCCACCGGGTAGCAATCCGGGAACGGAACTGGGTCCCCGGCGAACTGCCACCCATCGCCTATCTGGACGAGCGTCTGGCCATGAAAGATCTCGCCGAAGCGGTAGTAATGGGCGAGCTCGCCGCTGTCGAACTGCGGCGCGTCCGGCGATTGGGACGTGCCCTCGCCCTGGTCCTTGATCGTCGCAATCGCCGCCTGCACCTGGGTGAGCGTCGAGAGCACATCGAGCGTCTCCGAGATGTCGCTGCCCGACTGTTCCGGATGATCGGGATCGGGCACCGGGATCGTGGCGGTGAGCTGTCCGGTCGTCGAGAGCGACGGCTGGAGCGCCGTGAACGCCGCCGAGATGGCGTCGTAAAAGGCGCCGATCGTCGGGAACGTCTCCGCCTCCAACGCGAGTGGCTGCTCCGGCATCTCGATTTGCATATACATCTGGACGGTGTCGGAACTGAGCCCGGCGAGGGAGACAGTGATCTCCGGACGGACCCCGCCGGGAAGGGCCCCGGGATAGGTGGGCGCGTTGATCTCCGGCGTACCTCCGAGCGCAACGACCATGTTGCACGCGAGGCCCATGTGAAGCATCTCTTCCCGGATCACGCTGTCGATGAGGTTGTACACCTCACCTGACTGCTCCTTGATGGACCACAGGCCCGAGAGATAGGTAGGTATGGTGGCCAACTCAAGGTCGACAGCCCATTGCAGACTGTCCTGTAACCAATCGAGATCGTGATCTTCGGTCGGCACCTGCAACAGTTCCACGATGTCGGTACGCGACATTTAACCCGTTCCCCTCGGTTGTGGACGTAGCTCCGTGCCTCGCTGTGGCGCAACCGTGCTGTGTCTCCGAGTCTAAACCCCAGCTGCTCGAGTATGGGTTTTTCTTCGCTCAGCCGACCGCGCCGCACCATTCGCACGCCCTCGCCATTACTCTGCACCGAGCACAACCGATTAACTCTTCAGCAAGGCTCACCAAAGTTCGGCCCGCAGCTGGCACTGATCTCATGGCAACTGGCGGCGTGACGCTCAGGGAGGAGTGAATTACCGCAGAGCTTTGACCCCCCAAAACTCGAAACGCCCGGAACCGGGCGTTTCTTATCTTGACTGCGAGGCGGGCCGGAGTAGCACCGGCTGCTCCCGGCGGACAAAGGCGGGTGTGCCGTCCGCCGGGAGGTGACTAGCCGATCAGCCGAGCTGGCCGCCGGGGCCCAGCGGCCCGGTCGGGCCGAGGTTCCAGGCGTTGATGCCCGTGGGGAGCTGGCCGGAGCTGCCCAGCGGCCCGTGGGCGCCCAGGGGGCCCATCGGGCCGGTCGGGCCGAGGTTCCAGATTCCGTTGAGCCCGAACCCGTTGGTGCCGAGCGAGCTCGTCAGAGCGTTGGCTCCCGCCTGGATGCCGCCCTGCGCGGCGGTCAGGCCGGCCTGATAGCCACCCTGGGCGGCGGTGATGCCTGCCTGGTATGCGCTCGTCACGGGTGAGGTGGGCGTGGTCGCCGCGGTCGCGACCGGGGCGGCAATCGCCATCGCGGCGATCACGCCGGCGATCGGGGTGAGTTTGGTTAGCTTGAACATGTCTTCGGTTCTTTTAGGAGGTAAATGCAAATAACTGCACGATTCATATTCCTCCTGAGGCGTCGGTCATGAGAGGTCATAAGGGACGGTCTGACCCAGCCGTCGAGACAGCCCGCCGCCTCTCGGGCGCCGGCGCCCTTCCCGCCGGTCGAAATGCCCCCGTAAATCAGCAGGCAGATCAGTACGCCGTACGCCGGCGACATTGGGCCCCGGCGGTAGCGAGGTGGGCGCCCGCCGCCTGCCTGGCCGCCCCGCTCGCCCACCGCCGTGCAGGGGCGGCCGCCTTTGATGGCCTCAGCTCGCTCAGCGGGTTGGTGGCTCGCGAATTCGTGCCCGCACCCCCGTCGATCGGTGAGCTGCGAGCCGTGGCACAGTCCTGGGTCCCGGGGTGCTGGGTCCCGGGGCGAAGGCCGGCCGCACTCGGAGCGCCCAGCTCGTTCGGGTGTTGACGCCGGCGAGAGACCTGCGCACAGCTAACTCCTGTCGAGAGGCTTGGTTGAGCGATTCAGTCGCTCACATCTTCAGCCGATGGACGCGAACATGATTGCCACCACTGAGCAGGCGGCACGACGCCTGGTGAGAGCTCTCATGCGCTCGGTTGTTCCGGGGCTTCTGGCGCTGCTGGTTCTGCCGCCTGTCGCTGGGGCGTTCGTGTACTACGGGGACACCAGCAACTTCGCGATCGGCCGCGCCGGCCCGGACGGGCAGGCGCCGCTCGATCCATTCCTGGCGCTGGGCGGGTCCAGTTCGGCGCCGTGCGGGG
>JAXDGI010000027.1:0-4055 GCA_034665145.1 Solirubrobacteraceae bacterium | reverse complement strand
GCGGGCGGATTCCCGGGTCCCTCGGACGAGTGGTCATGCTCCGGGTAGGCGGTCGTTTCCGCTGGCATATCGATGATCGACATCCCGAACGGTGTCACGCCCATCTGGGCTCCGGCGCGGCGAAACGTAAAGCCCTCCAAGAATCCCTCGACCGCCTTGAGCTCATCGATGCCCGCATGAGTCACATCCGCAGACGCCACACTTGCGTGTATCGACGCGACTCGCGGGCCTCTCGCGTCCCCGCCGTCAGTCGCCTGGCTGAGGGCGAGGAGGTTCCCTTCGCTGTCGTAGAAGAAGGCGCCGAGCTCTCCGGATCCCTTACTCGGGTAGCTGGTGGGCACGACCACCATGTCGCCTTGCAGTTCGAAGCTTGGGACCTCGACGGCTTCGAACGTGACCCCGCGACGACGCAGCTCTTCGATGGCGGCCTCGAGGTCGGTGACCTCGAATCCCATCTGCGTGGATGCGCCTGACGCGGTTCCCGAAGAGCTGAACACATGAAACTCCGTGCCCGCGCAGATGAACCGAAGACCACCCTCGCGCTCCTCGACCGGTTCAAGTCCGAGCTTGTCGTGATAGAACCGCCGTGCTCGGTCGAGGTCCTGGGCGGGAAGCTTGGTCACGGCATGGGCGTCGCTCAGTGCTCCGGGCACGGACATCGTCTCCTGGTCGGCGGGTTGGATGATGTGTTGACCGCCGCAGGGGCCAAGAGTCATCGCGTCATCCGTTGCTTGAGCGAGCATTCGCGCAGGGCGATGCCGCTACGGGACGATGTGGGAGCTGAATGAGTGTTCCGATGTCGAGAAGCGTTGACCGGCTCCGCTCATCAGATGAAGGGCCACGAGCGGCGCGGCCCACGACACCAGGAGACCGCGATGCCGAAGTATCTGCTGCACGGCGAGTTCACCCCGCAGGAGCTGGCCGGAGACCGTTCATGACCGTCAAGCGCCTGGAGCACATCGGTATCGTCGTCGACGACCTCGCCGCGGCGACAGCGTTCTTCGCCGCACTCGGGCTCGAATTGGAGGGCGAGGCATCCGTCGAGGGCGAGTCGGTGGACCGCATAAACGGGCTCAAGGGCGTACGGGCGGATATCGTGATGCTGCGGACCCCCGATGGCCACGGCAAGGTCGAGCTGGCCAAGTACCGCGCGCCCTCATACGAGGGCGACGACGGGCCAGCGCCGGCCAACGCCCCGGGCATCCGCCACATCCTCTTCGTTGTCGACGACATCGAGGCATCACTCGCCGGCCTGCGAGCACATGGCGGCGAGCTGGTCGGCGAGCTGGAGAACTACGAGAACAGCTACTGGCTCTGCTACGTGCGCGGCCCGGCGGGGATCATCGTCGAGCTGGCGCAGAAGATCAGCTGATGGGCGTCCCAATGTTCGGTCAAGAGCACGTCGACCGATACCGCGAAACCGGCGGCGAGGAAGGCCACGACTGGCAGGGCACCCCGGTGTTGCTGCTCACCCCACCGGGCGCAACACCGGTGCCAAGCGGACTACGCCGCTGATCTACCAACCGCACGGAGACGACCACCTAGTGGTGGCCTCTAACGGCGGCGGCGATCCACCCGGCTGGTTTCTCAACCTTCGATCCGATCGTGGCGGTGCAGGTCAAGGCCGACCACCTCACCGCTCGGACGCGGGTCGCCACGGCCAGGAGAAGCCCGAGCTGGGGCGCGGGACAATAGATTGTCGATCCGGGACGCATCCACTCGGCGGCAGTGCGGGCTACGGCGCCATCTGGGGCCACGCCGGCTTGTTCCTAGATGTCGAGCCGGCCGCCCGGAAGGTTGTGGCGGATGGCGTTGTCGACCAGGTTCACGACGATGCGCTCGACCAGCTTGGGTCGCCCGTGGTTCGGGCGGGCTCGAGCGCCGTGGTGCTCCTGAGTCGGTGATGATCGTGAGTTCGCATGCCTTGCGCGGCGGGCGCGGCGAGGTCGATGGGCGCCGCAGGCGTCCGTACTCGTGAGCGGCGTAGCCGATGAAGCACCGCTCCGCTTCGGACGCGTCCCTGGCTGCGGACGTCGTCAGCATCCCGCCGCCTTGCCCCGCCCGGGCAAACATTCCGCCCCGCCGCCGCGGATCTAGGGCACCTCCGACGACCCTCCACCGCACGCCTCGGCGCCAGGAGGACTACCAGGGATGCGCTCCGCGAGCACCCCACTACACACGTACGCGCTGGTGGATTGGGGCATCAGGTGCTGGCATTCGTGGATATCGGTACTGATCCCCGGCGCAGTCGGGTCAACAATGCTGTGTAGATCGAACCCAGGACGCGGATCATCAGGGTGGTGGCGGTCGACGGTGGGGTCGGGGCAGTTCTGCACCTCTGGACCGCCCACCTAAACCCTCCTAAGCCGATACCGACTGTGGCGCGCGACCCCAACAACGAGAAAACGCCCGTAGGTACGGGCGTTTTGAAGTACCGCTACCGGGATTCGAACCCGGGTTTCCGCCGTGAGAGGGCGGCGTCCTAGTCCCCTAGACGATAGCGGCGAGACTATGCCGGCCCGACAGCGTAGAGGCCGCCATCCGGCCGGCGCGAGTGAGCTTAGCGTGGACACGCGGGCTGCCCACCCCGACCCGCTGCACCCGCCTGCGCAGGGGGCCGGGCCCCGCGCCCGGCTACCTAACGCGTAGATACCGGCTCGGCGCGAGCTTGGGCGCGATGACGTCCGCCCGGACGGAGGAACTACATTCGTGTGTGTCAGTTCGACTCAGGCGATGCTCAATTCGATTCGGTTTGCAAAACTGAGCCCCGTCTGGGTGCTCAATTCGTCTCACTTGCTAAGTTCTCCCGTCTCCGCGGCTGTGGTGAAATTGGCAAACACGCGGCGTTCAGGTCGCCGTGCCCTTACGGGCTTGGAGGTTCGAGTCCTCTCAGCCGCATTCGGAGCTCTGGTCATGTCATGCACGCGGGCGGGACTGTTCTCGCGGCGCTAGACCTCTCCGCCGAGGGGCTCTCGCCGACGGCGATCGCGGACAAGCTCGGAGTTCCGCGCCGCACGATTGCCGATTGGATCAATGGCTTGACACCGCGTCGCGCACGTCCCGATGCCCAGGAGTGCCCATGTTGCCGAGCCGACCCACGATCTCCGCGCGCTTGGTAGCGGCTACGTGTACTTGCTGGGCCGCTACCTCGGGGACGGGTGTCTGTCTCGACAGGCCCGCGAAGTCTTCAAGCTTCGCATCTCCTGGACGCGCGATACCCGGAGATCATCGCTCGGAGCGTCGCCGCCATCGAGGTAGTGGCCCAACGCTCCGCCGGCGGTTTCCCGTCGAGCCGACGTGGCCGTCCTGGACGGGTTCATCAGACCGAAGCGCTGAGGGGTCACAGCCAGCCCTGCTCCTCGGCGCGCTTCACCGCCTCGCCGCGGTTGCGGGCGTCAAGTTTCTGCATCACCGAGGAAAGGTGATTGCGAACCGTGCCCGGGGACAGGTGCAGGGCGGAAGCGAGCTCGGCGACGGTGGCGTGGTCGCGCGACGCGGCCAGGACCTCATGCTCACGGGGCGTGAGTGGGCACTCGCCAACCGAGAGAGCGGCGGCCGCCAAGCCGGGGTCGACGATCCGCTCCCCGGCCATCGCCCGCCGGATTGCCGAGGCCAGCTCGCTGGCTGGGGCGTCCTTGAGCAGGAAGCCTGAGGCGCCGCCCTCCATGGCCCGCCGCAGGTAACCCGGCCGGCCGAAGGTGGTGAGGATGAGGACCCGGCAACCGGCCCCGGCCGCGCGGAGGCCCTCAGCCGCCTCAAGGCCGGTGGCCCCGGGCATCTCGATGTCCAGTAGGGCAACGTCGGGCAGGGTCCGCTGCACCGCGGCCAGCACCTCATCGCCCCGCGCCACCTCGGCCACGACCTCGATGTCGGGCTCGAGGGTGAGCAGGCTGGCCAGGGCGCCGCGCACCATCCCCTGATCCTCGGCGATCAGCACCCGGATCACGCGCACCGCCCGGCCGGCGAGGGGGGTGCTGTAGATAACCGTCGAAAATCGACGGTTAGGTGCAGCACCCCATCGGGAACCCGAGGAAACCGCATCCGCCGGTTCCAAG
>JAXDGI010000026.1:0-5275 GCA_034665145.1 Solirubrobacteraceae bacterium | reverse complement strand
GAAAGTGCGGTTCTGCAGTCTTCGCCACTTGTCGCTCACGTGGCGGCGATCGGCGACCGACGCCGGTTTGTCACCGCCCTCATCGTCCTCGATGGCACGGAGCTGGCCGCCTTCGCCGACAAGCACGATCTCAGCGGCGACCGCGCCGAGCTCGTGGCCAGCGATGCAGTCCAGGCCGAGGTGGCGCGGGCCATCGCGGCCGGGAACGAGCGTCTGTCCCGGGTCGAGCAGATTCGGGGCTGGACGGTGCTCGACGCCGAGTGGTTGCCTGGCGGTGAAGAGGTGACCAACACGATGAAGCTGCGCCGGGGCAAGATCGATGAGAAGTACGCCGACCAGATCGAGGGGCTCTACGTCAATGCCCGATCGTCTTCGGACTGAGGAATAGGGCGGCCGCGGTCTCGCGGGTCGTCCGGCCCGCGGCCGGCAAGTGAGCGATCTGCAGTTCCTGCGGGGGCGAGCTCCTCCATGGGTGGGGTCGCGTCGGCGCGGGGTCATTCCTAGCTCCGTGCCCTGACCACTCTCGCGGGCCAGCTCGATCCTCCCGGTAGTTGGCCTCCGCGATGGCCCAGCGGTGGTTGTCGCCTGGTCGCGCGCCACCAGATTGAGGAGGTAGGGAGCATGCCGACCGCGGCGTGCGTACGCCCCCGGGCTGCCGGTGCCCCGGTTGTCCTCGTGCACCGGGAAGGATCCGGGCACGGGCGGGGTCTCTGTGCATGACCGAGAAACTCACGAGGAGAGCAGGATCATGGTCAGCGTCACGGGCAAGAGGACCGCTGCGAGCCGCCTTATCGGGCTGTTGGCGGCCGCACTGGTGATCGCCGGATGCGCCAGCAGCACCAGCAAGTCGAGCTCGGCCGCGCCGGCATCGTCGTCCCACGCCGCGGCGTCCGGCTCGGTGGCCATCGGCACGACTACGGGCTCGCTGGGAACCTACCTGACCGGAACCTCCGGGCGGCCTCTGTATATGTGGGTGGCCGATACCGGTCGCACGTCCAACTGCTCCGGTCAGTGCGCGAAGTTCTGGCCTCCCGTGCTGGCCACGGCTTCCCCGAAGGTGACGGGCAGCGCGAAGGCCACCGATCTCGGGACGATCACCCGCGCGGACGGCAACAAGCAGGTCACGTACAAGGGCCACCCGCTCTACTACTTCCTGCAGGACGCCAGCGCAGGCTCTCTCCGCGGTCAGGGCAGCAGCAACTTCGGGGCAAAGTGGTGGCTCGTCGCGCCGACCGGAGCGGTCATCACCAAGACGGCCTCGTCCGCATCATCGCCCGCCGGCAGTAGCTCCAGCAGCGGCGGCAGTCACTACGGCTACTGAGCCCCGGCGCCGGGCCCGGCTGGCCTAGCCAACCGGCGCGGCGGTCGCCCCGCCTGCTCGGCCCGCGGGGCCCGGGCCAGGGGCCCGGGTGGGATCGTCATCACGAGATCCGCCCGGGTCTCAGGTCCGGCGTGTGTGCAAAGTGTCTGACCGGGCCGTGCTTCATTGGCCAAAGGAACAAAAGCGCCCGGCCAGAACGTTGAATACGATGCGCCTCGCATTGCGACGAGCCCTGACCCCTTGGCCAACGGAGTGACCATGACCCGGTCGCCGGCGACGCCCGCCTCGCCGGGGCAGACCGATGTGATCCCCGCGGTGCGGGCGATCGGCCTCCGCCGTACATACGGAGACGTGGTGGCCCTGGAGCGACTCCATCTCGACGTGTGGCCGGGAGAGTTTTTCACCATGCTCGGCCCCTCCGGCTCGGGCAAGACCACCACGCTGCGGATCATCGCCGGGTTCGAGCGCCCTGACTCGGGCGCCATCGAACTCGACGGCGTCGATGTCACCAACCAGCCGCCCTACCAGCGCGACGTCAACACGGTCTTTCAGGACTATGCGCTCTTTCCCCACATGAGCGTGGCCGAGAATGTCGCCTACGGCCTCAAGGTCAAACGCATCGGCAAGAGCGAACGACATCACCGTGCCGAGGAAGCGCTGGCCCTCGTCGGACTGGCCGGCTTGGGGACGCGCCGCCCCATCCAGCTCTCCGGCGGCCAGCGCCAGCGTGTGGCGCTGGCCCGGGCCCTTGTCAACCGGCCGCGCATCCTCCTCCTCGACGAGCCGCTGGGGGCCCTGGATCTCAAGCTCCGCCAGCAGATGCAGATGGAGCTTAAGCGGATTCAGCGTGAACTCACCGATGGCGTCACCTTCATCTACGTCACCCACGACCAGGACGAGGCCCTGACCATGAGCGACCGCCTGGCGGTGATGGCCAACGGCCGGATCGAGCAGGTCGGTACCCCCGCCGAGGTCTACGAACATCCCACCACCGAGTTCGTAGCCGGGTTCGTCGGGACGTCGAATGTCATCACGCGGGGCAACACGCGGTACACCATCCGTCCCGAGAAGCTCCACCTTCTTGACAGCGAGCCGCACGGGTCAGGCATGGAGACGGCACGCGGCCAGGTTCGCGAGGTCATCTACCTGGGTGCTGTCACCCGCTACCTGGTGGAGCTCGAGGACGGATCAACGCTGACCGCGCTGCGTCAGAACCTCGAGAGTTCGGCCCAGGAGGCCCTGGAACAACGCGGACACCGAGTCTGGCTGGCCTGGAGAGAGCAACACCTCACGGCCGTGCAGTCGGGCGCGACCAACGACACAGGAGACAGCAATGCGAGCTAGGGCGAGCAGGGGCAGGCGGGAATCGACCTCGCAGTGGCGAGGCCTGGCCGGCGTAGCCGCCGTGACGTTGGCGTCAATCGTCATCACCGCATGCGGGGGGAGTTCCGCGGCCTCGAATCACACGAAGGTGATGACGAAGATCGGTAAGGGTGAGGGTGTCCTCAACGTGATCGCCTGGGAGGGGTACACGCAGCCGCAGTGGGTCAAGCCTTTCGAGCAGCAAACCGGCTGTCAGGTCAATGCCAAGTACGCCGGTTCCTCCGACGAGATGGTCACTCTCATGCGCCAAGGCGGCGACAGTCAGTATGACCTCGTCTCCGCGTCGGGCGATGCGAGCCTCCGCCTCATTCGCGGCGGCGACGTCGCACCGGTCAACGTGAACCTGATCCCCGACTGGAAGAACTTCATCCCCCAGCTGAAGTCGCCGGCGCACAACACGGTCAACGGGGTCCACTACGGGATCTCGTTGCAGTGGGGACCCAATACGCTGCTCTACAACACGCAGAAGGTCAAGCCGGCGCCGAACAGCTGGTCGGTCATCTACAGCCCCAAGTACAAGGGCGAGATCACCGTGCCCGACAATCCGATCCAGATCGCCGACGCGGCGCTCTATCTGTCCAAGACCAAGCCCAGCCTCGGGATCACCGATCCCTACGAGCTCACGCAGAAGCAGCTCGGCGCGGCCGTGAGCCTGCTCAAGCAGCAGCGGCCGCTGATCGTCAAGTACTGGGCCCTGGCCTCCGACGAGATTGACCTGTTCAAGAACGGCAACGCGGTGGTTGGGGCCTCCTGGCCGTATCAGACCAACACGCTGATCGCCGCGCACGCCCCCGTCAAGGACCTGATCCCCGTCCAGGGCGCGACCGGGTGGGCTGACACCTGGATGCTGGCCTCGCACGCCAAGCACCCCAACTGCGCCTACATGTGGATGAAGTACGTGTCGACCCCGAAGGTGCAGGCCGAGCAGGCCATCTCCTTCGGTGAGACGCCGGCCAACACCCTGGCCTGTCCGGACATGAACAAGATCCAGAAGGGCGCGTGCGCCCAGTACCATGCCAACGCCCCGGCGTCGTACTTCGACTCGATCCGGTTCTGGAAGACCCCGACCACTCGGTGTGACAACGGGCAGAGCGACTGTACGGACTACAACGACTGGCAACAGAAGTGGACTGAGATCAAGGGATAGTGGCCACCTCCGCGGCCACCCCCTCCGGCCCGCCGGGCGGGCTCGCTCTCCGCGTCTCGGCTGCGCTGTTCCGGCGCGCCTGGTTGCGGGCGGTGCTGCTGCTCGGTGCGCCGGGGGCATGGTTCGTGCTCATCTACCTGCTGGCGCTGGTCATCCTGTTCGTATCGGCGTTCTGGACGGTGGACTCGTTCACCGGCAATCTCGTTCACTCCTGGACGCTGTCGAACTTCAAGACCCTGGTCGACGATCCGGTCTACCGGGCTATCGCGCTGCGCACGATCGTCATCGCCGCCGCGGTCACCGTCACCGACGCGCTCCTGGCCTTTCCGTTCGCGTTTTTTGCGGCCCGCATCGCCTCGCCGCGCACACGGGCGGCGTTGTTCGTGGCCGTGCTCATGCCGCTGTGGTCCAGCTACCTGGTCCGTGTCTACGCCTGGCGCCTGATCCTGGATCGCGACGGGATCGCCAACTGGGCGCTGGCCCAGGTTGGTCTGGGGCCTCAGCACATCGCCTACACCAACGTGGCCATGTGGCTGGTCTTCTCCTATATCTGGCTTCCCTTCATGGTCCTGCCGGTCTGGACGGCGATCGAACGCGTCCCGGATTCACTGCTGGAGGCCTCGTCAGATCTGGGGGCACGCGGATGGCAGACCTTCCGGCGCGTGCTGTTGCCCATGGTCCTACCGGGCGTGATGGCCGGCTCGATCTTCACCTTCTCGCTCACGCTGGGTGACTTCATCACCCCCACGTTGGTGGGCGGTGCCGGCTCGGATTTCATCGGCAACGTCGTCTATAACAACGTCGGCGTGTCCAGCAACGTGCCCTTCGCTGCTGCCTTCGCGACCGTGCCCGTCATTGTGATGGGGATTTACCTCGTGATCGCCCGCCGGCTGGGGGCCTTTGACGCGCTATGACCGGTCGTGGCACGCGTATCGCTCTCCGGGTGTGGACCGTCCTCATCCTGCTGTTCTTGTTTGTTCCGATCGCGCTGATCGTCGTCTACGCGTTCAACCCGTCCAACATCCAGAGCTGGCCGCTGGCGGGGCTGTCGACCAAGTGGTTCTCCTCGACGTTCAGCAACGACGCCATGCGTCAGTCGTTGTGGCTGTCGGTCCGGGCCGGCCTGATCAGCACCGCGATCGCGCTGATGCTCGGATCGCTGGCCGCGTTTGCCGTCCATCGGCTGCGGTTCTTCGGGCGCGAGGCCGTGTCGTTCGTGCTCGTCCTGCCCATTGCGCTGCCCGGCATCATCACCGGCATGGCCCTCAATTCGTTCTTCACCTTCGATGGCATCAACCTGTCGCTCACCACGATCGTCATCGGCCACGCCACCTTCTGCATCGTGGTCGTCTACAACAACGTCATCGCTCGGCTACGCCGGACGCCCACCTCGCTCATAGAGGCCTCGATGGATCTCGGCGCGG
>JAXDGI010000025.1:0-19380 GCA_034665145.1 Solirubrobacteraceae bacterium | reverse complement strand
AGCTCAACCAGGCCGAGGGTCAGGTTCCGGTTGGCTCCACGGTGGCGATCCGCCCCCGGTCGGTCCTGGGGCTGAAGTACGTCGATCTGCACAAGAGCACGTCGCGTAAGGACTATGCCGACGGCGGGACGATGCCGATCACCCAGACCACGGTCCCGGTTCAGTTTGAGGATCTCAACACGGCGTTTAACGCGCCGACGCGTAAGGCGATTGATCAGAATCTGGTTGGGTTTGGGGATACGTTGGCGGCGCGGGGTTCGGCGCTGAATGACACGTTTGCCAGCTTGCCGAGGTTGTTGGGTTATTTGCGGCCGGTGGCGGCGTATTTGTCAGATCCCAAGACGCAGTTGACGCGGTTGTTTAACTCGCTTGAGGGGTTTATGGGTGCGGTCAGTCCGGTGGCGCAGACCAACGCGCGCTTGTTTACCGATATGGCGACGACGTTTGCGGCGATTGGTCATAGTCCGAGTGATCTGGAGAACACGATTCGTTTGTCGCCGGGTACCGAGGCGGTGTCGACGCGGTCGTTGAGGGTGCAGCAGCCGTTTTTGGTTGATCTGGCCAATCTGGGTACGAATTTGGGGCCGGCGACGGCGGAGTTGCATCGGGCGTTGCCGATTATCAATCCGGCGATTGAGGTGGGGACCCGGACGCTGGCGCGCACCCCGACGCTCAATGCCAATCTCCAGCAGGTCATGGATGCGTTGAATAACTTGTCGCGGGCGCCGGGGACCAATCTGGCTATCAATGCGTTGACGGGCACGGTGAGCACGCTCAATCCGATGGTGCGCTATCTGGGGCCGTATCAGACGGTGTGTAATGACTGGAACTACTTCTGGACCTATCTGTCTGACACGTTCTCTGAGCCGACGAGCTTTGGCTTTGCCCAGCGCGCGCTGATCAACAACGCCAATGCCGCGCAGCCCAACAACATCGGGCAGGAGGGGGCCACCGCCCCAGCCAACGGCGGCGGATCTGACTCAACCCTCAGCGGCGGCAACGAGTTCATTCACGGGCAGCCCTATGGCGCTGCCGTGAGTACGTCGGGTGCGGCGGATTGCGAGACGGGTCAGCGTGGCTTTCCCAAGAAGCTCAACTACTACGACCCGCAGGGCCGCAACCTGGGCACCGACACCCACACCCCAGGCCTGCAGGGCCCGACCTTCGCCGGACGCGCGCACGTGCCCGCCGGCGAAACCTTCAGCCGCGCCCCCACCACCGGGCCCATGGTGGCCAGCGTCCCGGGGAACAACTGATGAGACGCAAGCGCGGACGCAAAAAGCCGATGAGCAAATTTGCAGCCGGGGCGGTCGGCATCGTCCTGATCGTGATCTTCTCCTACCTGGCCTATACGAAGTTCGCCAACCCGTTCGCCAGCCCGTACACGGTCAAGGCGGTGTTCGCGAACGCCAACGGGCTGCAGAACGGCTCGCTCGTCCGGATCGCCGGGGTGAACGTGGGCACCGTCACCGGCGTGAGCACCGAGCCCGGGTGCCACTCGGCGGCCAAGGACCCCAAGGCCTGCAACGCGTCCGAGGTGACGATGACCATCCAGGACGCGGGGCTGCCGATCCACGACGACGCCACCTTCGCCATCCGTCCCCGCATCTTCCTGGAGGGCAACTTCTTCGTCGACATCAGCCCTGGCACGCCGGAGACGCCGGCGGCCACGGACGGGCACACGTTCCCGATTCAGCAGGGGGTGGAGCCCGTCCAGCTTGATCAGGTCCTGACCGGGCTGCAGTCCAACACGCGCCAGAACCTGCAGACCTTGCTGCAGCAGTACGGCAAGGCGGTCAAACAGGGCGGCCCGGGCTACAACCGCTCGATCCAGTACTGGTTGCCCGCCTACGAGTACACGGCGATCGTCTCCCATGACTTCCTCGGTACCCAGCCCCACGATCTCTCCCGGTACATCGCCGCGCAAGCCACCGTGGCCGGCGCCCTCAACACCCACCCCCAGCACCTTCAGAGCTTCGTGACGGACTTCAACACCACCGCCAACGCGTTTGCCCGGGAGCAGACCTCTCTGCGCCAGGCCGTGGGGCAGCTGCCGCGGACTCTGTCGACCGCGATGCCGGCCTTCCGCGCGCTCAACGCGGCCTTCCCCCCGCTGCGCAGCTTCGCCAAGGCGCTCATCCCGGGCGTGAAGACGACCCCGCTCACCGTCGACAAGAGCCTGCCCTTTATCACCCAGCTGCGGCTGCTCGTGCAGCCCTCGGAGCTGCGCGGGCTTACCCACGACCTGCGGCCGACGGTCCCGGCCCTGGCCCACCTCACCCAGCGGACGATCCCCCTGATGAAGAACCAGGTCCGGCCGTTCGCCAGCTGCGTGGCCAACGTGATCTACCCCTGGTCGCAGCTGACGCTTCACGACTCCCACTTCAACGCTTCAAACGGCTTCCCGGCGCGCAAGGTCTACGTCGAGGCGGTCGACTTCCTGCCGGGTCTGGCCGGCGAGTCCCGCGACTTCGACGCCAACGGGCCCTACATCCGGATCCTCGGCAACGGGGGCACGCTGACCTACTCGCTCTCGCCCGGCTTCTTCGGGCAGTCGCTGTTCCCGCTCAGCTCGTCCGAGCCGGTCCTGCCCCCCGGCGGCAAGCGCCCGCCCTACCAGGAGAACGTGCCCTGTGAGACGCAGAAGGCGCTGCAGACCGTCGACACCACCAACGGGGCCAGCCTCAACACACAGGGTGGATCGGGCTCGTCGGGCAACAACCCGCTCGGGGGAATCCCGCTCCCGCTCCTGCACAAGCAGCAGAGCCAGACCCTGAACGCGGTCAAGCGTGACGCCGCCGCCGCGGGCCTCAAGGTACGGATGGCGAAGGGCCTGCGATGAAACGAGCGATTCGCACCCACGCCAGCGACTTCGCCGCCATCCTCCTCCTCCTGGTCCTGTCGGTGGTCGTGGCCGGCTACATCCTCAGCAAGGAGCGGCTGCGCTTCCCGTTCATCCAGTCCAGTCCCTTCACGCTCAACGCCGAATTCCAGACCGCTCAGGCCGTGACGCCGGGCCAGGGTCAGACGGTGCGCGTCTCGGGCGTGCAGATCGGCCAGATCGGTGGGGTGACGCTGAAGAACGGGGTCGCCGACGTCACGATGCAGATCGACGACAAGTACCGGCACCTCATTCACACCGACGCCACCGCCCTGCTGCGCCCCAAGACCGGCCTCAAGGACATGTTCATCGAGGTCACACCCGGCTCGAAGTCGGCCCCGGTGGCCAAGCCGGGCTGGACGCTGCCGATCGCCAACACCAACCCCGACGTCAATGTCGACGAGATCCTCGGCAGCCTCGACGGCGACACCCGTCAGTACCTGGCGCTGCTCGTCAACGGGGCCGGCCAGGGCCTCAAGGGCAAGGGCGGCAGCGAGCTGGCCCAGGTGTTCCAGCGCTTTGAGCCGACTCACCGCGATCTGGCTCGCGTCAACAAGGCCGTCGCCGTCCGCGGGCGCGACCTGCAGACGCTCGTGGACTCGCTGCGGGTCCTCAACGACGCTTTGGCCACCAAGCAGGGCCAGCTCGTGCAGCTCGTCGATTCAAGCGCCAAGGTCTTCCACGCCTTCGCCTCGGAGGATCAGAACATCAGCCGCGCCGTGCGTGACCTGCCCGGCACGCTGTCTCAGACCACGGCCACGCTGCAGAAGGTGACCACGTTCGCCCGCCTGCTCGGCCCGACGTCGGCCAACCTGCTGCCCGCCGCCCACTCGCTTCCGGCCGCCAACGCGGCGCTGGTCAAGCTGGCGGTACCGAGTACGCCGATCGTCAAGAACCAGATTCGCCCCTTCGTCGTCTCCGCCCGACCCACCGTCCGCCAGCTCAGGCCCGCCTCGATGAACCTGGCCAAGGCGACGCCCAACCTGAGCGGAACCTTCTCGGTCCTCAACCATCTGGGCAACATGCTCGGCTACTACCCGACCGGAAACGGCCAGCACGGCTACCTGTGGTGGCTGGCCTGGCTTGACCACAACGCCCGCACGCTGTTCTCCATCCAGGACGCCAACGGCGTGTTCCGTCCGCTCTTCCTGCAGGGCAGCTGCGCCGCCCTCAACCAGATTTCCCAGGGCGTTTCCGGCTCCTCGCTGCTGCTCAACCTGAACCCGATCATCGGGCCGACCGGGCTGTGCAACAGCGGCACCGGCACCGGCACGGGGGTCATCCCGCCGCTGCCCCTGTCGCGCAGCAAGAGCTCGAGTTCATCCACCGCCACCGCGACCAAGAAGCCCTAGTGGGTCACTAATGGAAACCGGCAGCCCATCAATCGCCAAGATCGCCTCCATGGTCGCCTTCGCGCTCTCGGTGGTCGGCCTGCTCTTGTTCATGTGGCTGTCCTTCGGCGGCCCGATCCCGTTCAACCCGCAGGGCTACCGGGTCCGCATCGCCTTCCCCGACGCCAGCCAGCTGGCCGATCAGGCCGACGTGCGGATCGCCGGTGTGTCGGTGGGCAAGGTGATCAACAAGTCGCTGGATCCCAAGGGCAACCGCACGATCGCCACGATTCAGATGAACAACAACTTCGCCCCGATCCACAAGGACGCCCGGGCCATCCTGCGTGAGAAGACGATCCTCGGCGAGACCTACGTGGAGCTCACCCCGGGCACGCCGCACAGCGCCAACCTGCCCGACAACGGGTTGCTGGCCCGCTCCAACGTGCAGCCCACCGTCCAGCTCGATCAGATCTTCAACGCGCTGAACCCAGCCACCCGGGATGCCTTCAAGCAGTGGCAGCAGGAGCTGGCCAAGTCGATCAAGGGCAATGATCAGAACCTCAACAGCGTGCTCGGCAACCTGCCGAGCTTCGCCGCCGACGCCACCAACCTCCTGCAGGTGCTCGACGTCCAGCACGCCGCGGTGGTGCGCCTGGTCCAGAACGGCGGGACCGTGTTCGCGGCCCTGAGCAAGAGCCAGTCGGCCCTGCGGACCCTGATCACCACCGGTGAGACGACGTTCCACACGACGGCGGTCAACAACACGGCCATCGAGAACACCTTCCACGTCTTCCCGACCTTCCTCAACCAGACCAAGCTCACGATGCAAAAGCTGCAGAGCTTCTCGCTCAACACCGATCCGCTCATCAAGCAGCTCGAGCCGGTGGCGGCCAACCTCAAGCCGACGCTGGCCGCGGTGCGCCAGCTGTCGCCGTACCTGCGCTCGTTCTTCACCAACCTCGGTCCGCTCATCACCGCGTCCAAGACGGGCCTGCCCGCGACCCGGGACGTGCTCAAGGGCGCGACGCCATTGCTCGGCTCCCTCGGCCCGTTCCTGGAGCAACTCAATCCGATCTTCACCTGGCTGTCCTTGCACCAGCAACTGGTCTCGGACTTCATCTCCAACGGTGCCGGCGGCCTGGCCGCCAAGACGACCGCGGCCGCCGGCAGCGGCAGCCCCGGTCACTACCTGCGCCAGTTCGGGCCGACCGGTGCCGAGACGCTGTCCTTTGCCGCCAACCGCGATCCCGACAACCGCGGCAACACCTACCCGCCGCCATTGTGGCTGTCCGACCCCCGCGCCTTCACGGCGGGCGGCAACTTCCCCGGCAGCTTCGCCTTCCCGTCCTGGGACTGCACCAACGCCGGCGGCAACAAGCCCGCCTCGGGCACGCCCACCCAGTTCACCCAGGGTCAGCAGGCCTGCTGGCAGGCCCCGCCGCTGTCCCAGCTGCTCGGCCAGAACAACGCCAGCCGCTTCCCGCAGGTCAAGGCCGCGAAGTATTCAAAGAAGTAGCGGGGGTGGCCCGGGCGGGCCGCGCTCAGGCGCACCACGGGGTAGACGGTCAGGCGCTCAGGCGGAGCCGGCCAGGGCTCCGGTGGAGGCCGAGGCTGCGCTCAGGCGGAGACGGCGGCGGGCGCCGAGCCGGACTCGGCGGAATGGCCGGGGCCCGGGCTGAGCTCGCTGAGCAGCGCGTCGGCCAGCCCGCGGTTTCCGGCCCGCTTCACGGCACCGCGGTCACCCCGCGGGGACAGAGCATTGATCCAGTCCTGGGTGCTGCCGCGCAGCGTTGCGTCGGTGTTCTCGCTCTCACCCTCACGCAATGTGGCGCCGCCGCCGGCCATGGTCACGAGGTAGCTCATCGGCTCCTCGCCGCGGCCGTCGGTGACGACGAGCTCGATGGTGCCGGTGAGCGTCCCATCGGTGCGGATCAGGCCCGGGATGAGCCGGAAGATCGCCCCGAGGTCGATGGCCTCGGACGGGCGAGGGGAGCCCCAGGCCCACTGATAGCCCCAACGGGCCAGCTCGCCGAGAATCGGCGCCAGCGCGCGGGCTCGATCGGTGAGTTCGTAGTCGACGCGCGGCGGGACCTCGCGGTAGCGCTTCCGGGTCAGCATGCCATCGGCGACCATGCGGTTGAGACGCGAACGCAGTTGCTCTGTGGAAATTCCGGGTAGAACCCTTTGCAACTCGACAAATCGCCGGGGACCCGAGACGAGATCGCGAACGATCAAGAGAGTCCACTTATCGCCGACCAGGTCCAGCGCGCGTGCGTCCGGCGACCACTGGTCATACGGATGACGCTTTGGGGGGGGTACGTGTGAAATTGGACGGTCCCTTACTCGACTTCTTACCTACCGGGATTCAGGATAACGGATGAGCGTCCAGACTTTGTTGAATTTGCGCCAGTTTGGTGCGCCTGTGTCGTTACAGCTAGACATGGGCGAGATTGTTTCTCTTGATCAATGGCGGGTCGATCACATGCGGGCAGGAGCGGCGGATGCCGCCCCCGCCTTCTTCTTTGACCTGGCTGATCCCCTCTCCTACCTGAGCGCCGAGCGGGTGGAACGGAACCTTGGGGGCGCCGAGTGGATCCCGGTCTCGAGTCAGATGCTGCTCCCCGGTGGCCCCGGGGCGTCCGTCGACGCCGATGCCCGACGCGGGTACGCCGAGGCCCAGGCGCAGGCCCTGCGTCTGCCGCTCGTATGGCCCGACAGCTTTCCCGACCCCGTGCCCTGCGCCCAGCGGGCCGCCGCCTATGCGGTGGCCATCGGGGCCGGCCCGCAGTTCGCCCTGGCCGCAAGTCGGCTGGCCTTCTGCGGCGGCTTTGACCTCAGTGATCCCGAGACCCTGGCGGAGGCCGCAGCCGCATCGGCGGTCCCGCTCTCAAGCTGTCTGCGCGCTGCCGGCGACCCGGCCTGGGACGCGCCGCTCAAGGCCACCGCGCACAGTCTGCGGCTGCGCGGCATCCGCGAGCTCCCGGCGTTTCGCGCCGGCCGGCGCTGGTTTGAGGGCGGGACCGGGCTGCTCCGCGCGGCCGCTGGGCTTGAGCAGACCGGCGGTCGGGCTCGCGCCTCCCTGGCTCCGGTTGGCGGCCAGGCCCGCGGTCCGCTGGCTCCGGTCGGCTGACGGTCACCCCCTGGCAGCGGTAAATCACGCGGCGCAGCACCCCTGTGGGCTGCGCTCGCTGACACACTATGACCATGACCGACCCCGTCGATCGGGCGGTACGCGCGATCGCGCGCCGCAATTCCTTCGCCCTCGTCTTAGCCCAGTTCGGCATCGCCCACCTGGTCATGCTCGGTGGGCTGGCCCTGCTCAGCCTCTATCACCAGATAAGCCTGACCCGGTTCCTGGTTCTCGTCGCCGTGTCACAGGCGCTCGTCCTCATCGACAACATCGCCTCGATCCGCGTCACGCGGCAGATCTGGGCCCCGGTGCGGGCCTGGGAGGCGGGGGCTCGAGACGAGCGCTCCACGGTCGCCGCCTGGCGGGCCCTGGCCACGCTGCCCCTGGAATACCTGCGCCGCACTCGCCGCTACCCGCTGATCTTCTCCTACCTGCCGTTCATCGCCTTCACGACCTGGGAGCTCGGCCTGCGCTGGTACTCGTTCGGGATCCTGGCTGTGGCCGGCACGGTCGTTCTCGCCTACGGACTCATCGTGCGCTACTTCACGATGGAGGTGGTCGTACGCCCGGTGCTCGAGGAGGTCTCGTGCGAGTTGCCCGGCGAGTTGACCCAGGGCGTGCCCGGTCTTCCCCTGCGCTGGCGGCTGCTGCTGGTGGCGCCGACGATCAACGTGATCACTGGAGTCGTGGTCGCCGGGCTCTCGGCCCACGGCCATCACGCCGCCATCCGCGAGCTCGGCGTGTCCTGGTTGATCGCCGTCGCGGTCTCGTTCACCTTTTCCCTGGAGCTGGTCATCCTCGTTGCCCGCTCGTTGGGCAGCACAATGCGCGACTTGCGCGAGGCCACCGAGCAGGTCCGGGCTGGGGACTACAGTGCCCGCGTGCCTGTCGTGGCCACCGACGAGACGGGCGCACTGGCCCGCTCGTTCAACATGATGGTCGAGGGGCTCGACGAGCGCGAGCGGCTCCGCTCGGCCTTCGGGGCCTACGTCGATCCGCGGGTCGCCGAGCGGGTCGTCAAGGAGGGCGTTGACCTGGCCGGCGAGGAGCTCGAGGTCACGGTTCTGTTCCTCGACGTCTGCGGCTTCAGCGCGATGGCCGAGCGCCTGGATCCGAGCGAGGTCGTGTCACTGCTCAACGACCTGTGGGATCTCGTCGTGCCCGTGGTGCTCGAGCACGGCGGCCACGCCAACAAGTTCATCGGCGACGGCGTGCTGGCCATGTTCGGCGCGCCCGGGTACCAAGCGGATCATGCCGAGCAGGCCGTGCGCGCAGGACTGGCCATCACGTCGGTCGTGGCCAAGCACTATGAGGGCCGGATCAGCGTCGGCATCGGCATCAACACCGGACGGGTGATCGTGGGGACGGTGGGGGGTGGGGGGCGTGTCGAGTTCACGGCCATCGGCGATGCCGTCAACGTCGCTGCCCGCGTCGAGAAGGCCACGCGGGAGACCGACGACGATGTGCTCATCACCGCCGCCACCCGTGAGCGGCTGCCGGAGGACACCTTCATCTGCCGGCAGCGCTCGGCCCTGGCCCTCCCCGGGCGCTCCAGCCGCATCGAGTTGTGGGCCCCGGCGCTGCGCGAGCGTCGCTCGCCGCCGCGCTCACCCGGGGGCGAGGTGCGGGCCGCTCGCGGTCCGGGGCGCCGGCGCGGTACGACCCAGGTCTCGGAGTGACTGCGGAGAACCCTCCGGTTCCCACCGAGGGTGCGCGGCTGCGGCCCGGCTCGCCCTGGGTGTATCTGCACCGCTTCTGGCGGATCGCCTGGGACGGGAACATCACCGGCCAGTCGGCGATGATCGCCTACAACATGCTGCTCGGCGTGATCCCCATCGCGCTGCTCGGGCTGTTCGTCGCCGGCCAGGTGCTGTCCAGCCACAGCGTGGCCAACAGCGTGGTCGTCGACCTGCGCGAGGTGTTCCCCGGCACCGCGGAGGCGACCCTCGATTCGCTGCTGAATGAGATCACCAACTCGACGACGAGCACCGGTGTGCTCGCCCTCCTGCTCTCCCTGTGGCTCGGCTCGTCCTTCTGGGGCGCGTTGGACACGGCGTTTGCCCGCATTTACGGCTGCCCCTCGCGTCGCTGGCTGGAGCAGAAGCGCTTTGGCCTGGGCATGCTCATCGTGGTCCTCGTGTTCATGATCGCCACGGTGATCGTGCCCACCATGCAGAGCATCCTGCGCTCCGGCGTCGCCGCCCTGCCCTTTGACCTCGCCCGGGTGGCCGTGGTCGTCTACGCGGGCTCGCTGGCTGTCGGCATCGGCCTGCTCTTCGTCTGTCTCGCCGTCATCTATCTGCGCGTCCCCAACCGCAGGGTTACGTGGCGCGCGGTGTGGCCGGGCGCCCTGGCCGCCACGGCCGCCATCGTGGTCATCGACTACGGCTTCCCCATCTACCTGTCGAGCATCTCCACGATCGCCCGCTTCGGGACCACGATCGTGTTCGTGCTCATCATGCTCGGCTGGTTCTACGTGCTGGCCCTGATCATCCTCAGCGGCGCGATCATCAACGCCCTGCGCCTGCGGTGAAGCGGCGCGCGGGGGTCCGCTGTTAGCGTCCCCGGCGTGGCGACCGAGACCGACACCCAGCTTCACGGCGGCCGGCTCATCGCTCGCGCGTTGCGTGCCCAGGGCGTGAGCAAGCTGTTCACCCTGTCGGGCGGGCACCTGTTCTCGATCTACGACGGGTGCCGCGCCGAGGGCATCGACATCGTCGACGTCCGCCACGAGCAGACCGCCGCCTTCGCCGCCGAGGGCTGGGCCAAGGTTACGCGCGAACTCGGGGTGTGTGCGCTCACCGCCGGGCCCGGGGTCACCAACGGCATGAGCGCGATCGCCTCGGCCAGCGAGAACCAATCTCCGGTCCTCGTGCTGGGCGGCCGCGCGCCGGCCGTCCGCTGGGGGCAGGGCTCGCTCCAGGAGATGGATCATGTCCCGTTCGTGGCTCCGCTGACCAGGTTCGCGGCCACCTCCGACTCGACAGCGGAGATTCCCGAGCTGCTTGACCGCGCGATGCGGATCGCCGTCACCCCCCGGTCGGGACCCGTGTTCTTGGACTTCGGACTCGATCACGTTTTCAGTGAGGCCGCCGCGCCACCGGCCGCCGATCCCCTGCCCGAACCGTGGAGCGGCCCTGTGGCCGACGCGCGCGCGATCGAGCGGGCCGGCGGGCTGCTGCGCGATGCCGACCGCCCCGTGATCATGGCCGGCACCGGCCTGTACTGGGGCCGGGGCGAGACATCGCTGAGCAAGCTGGCCGAAGCCCACCACGTCCCGGTCTGCCTGAACGGCCTCGGCCGGGGCTGCCTACCCGCCGATCACGAGCTGTTCTTCTCCCGCGCGCGTTCAGAGGCCCTCAAGGGTGCCGACGTGGCGCTGGTCATCGGCGTTCCGCTCGATTTCCGGCTCGGGTTCGGCGGCGCCTTCGGCGAGGACACACAGGTCGTCATGATCGATTCCGCCGAGCCGGCCCGGGAGTCCAAGCGCACCGTCGCCGAGCGCCTCTACGGCGCACTGCCCGGCACGCTTGATGCCCTCGCCGGGGCCGCGGCCGGGGGTGCGGCGGTGTCCGACCGCGACGGCTGGGTGGCCGCCTTGCGCGCGACCGAGACCGAGAGGCGCGCCGCCGAGGCCGGCGAGCTGCACGATCCGCGCGCGCCGCTTCATCCCATGCGGATCTACGGCGAGCTGGCCGGAATGCTCGACCGCGACGCGATCGTCATCGGCGACGGCGGCGACTTCGTCTCCTACGCCGGACGGGTGGTCGACACCTACCGGCCGGGCTGCTGGCTGGACCCCGGCCCGTTCGGCTGCCTGGGCACCGGGCCCGGCTACGCGCTGGCGGCCAAGCTCGCCCACCCCGAACGCCAGGTGGTCCTGTTGCTCGGCGACGGCGCCTTCGGCTTCTCGGGCATGGAGTTCGACACGCTCGTCCGCCACGGCGTCCACGTGGTCGGGGTGATCGGCAACAACGGCATCTGGGCGCTGGAGAAGCATCCGATGGAGTTCCTCTACGGCTACTCGGTGGCCGCCGAGCTGCGGCCCGAGACGCGCTATGACGAGATGGTCGGGGCCCTCGGCGCCCACGGCGAGCTCGTCCGCACGCCGGATGAGCTGCGCCCGGCGCTCGAGCGGGCCTTTGCCGCACACGGGCCGGCGCTCGTCAACGTGCTCACCGACCCGAGCGTGGCCTATCCGCGCCGGGCCAACCTGGCCTGACAGGCCCCTAACGAAAGCCGCCCGCCTGTGGCGGGCGACTTCCGATCCAGGTGTGGCCCAATCGGGACGGGCAGGGGTACGTGCCTGAGAGGGCCGGTTATTGGCTCGGACGGCGGGAGGCGCCGATGTCTGCGGCTATCGCCCGAGCCTATGTTCGGGGAGGATTCGTCGAAACGTTTCGCACCCCACGGAAGACATAATCCCGCGCGGTAATCCGGGGGGCAATCGAACATTCGTCCATTTGGCGCATCGATGTGTCCAATCTGGGGTAATGCGCTGCGCCGTCCAGTCGTCTGGACGCTATCCCGCCAACGCGAGCGCCGCCCCCCGCAGGATGTCGTGCTCGGAGATCTCGATCTCCTTCAGATCAAACAGGCGGGCCACCTCGGTGAAGATGAGCACGCCGGCGATGATCGTCGCCGCCCGGTCGGGATGCAGCCCCTTAACCCGCTTGCGCTCGGCCAGTGAAAGACGGGCCAGGCGCTGCGCGATCTGCGCGCTCCGTCCGATGCTCAGCTCATAGCCATGGACCTTGGCCGGGTCGTAGGGATCGAGGTCCTGGGCGATGGCCGCCAGCGAGGTGGCCGTGCCGGCGACCGCGATCGCCTTCTCCACGCGCCGGCGCTCAGCTGCGGGGACGGCGTCGGCGAGGATGGTCGCCACGTCCTCCGACAGCTCACGCAGCTCGGCCTGGGTCGGTGGATCATGGTGCAGATGGCGCTCGGTCTGGCGTACGACGCCGGCCTGGGTGGACACGTGGAAGCTCACCGCGTGCCCACTGCCGATGACCATCTCGGTCGAGCCGCCGCCGATGTCGAACACGAGTGTTGGCGTGCGGTCCTGCGGATCGCGCTCGCTGGTGGCGCCGAGGAAGGTCAGCCGGGCCTCGTCGTCGCCGTGGAGGATGTGGGGCTCGAGACCGAAGCGCGCCTTGACGGTGGCGGCGAACTGCTCGCCGTTGGCCGAGTCGCGAACCGCGCTGGTCAGCACGGCCAGGCGCCGATCGGCGCCGTGGTGATCGATTTTCTCGGTGTACTCGGCCAGCGTGTCGAACACCCGCTGCATGGCGTCCTCGCGCAGACGGCCGTCCTTGTCCACGCCCGCCCCGAGGCGGGTCACGGTACTGATCCGCGCGAGCTCGCGGGTGAGACGCTGATCCTCGATGTCGGCGACGAAGAGCCGGGTAGAGTTCGAGCCGATGTCGACGACGGCGGCGCGCGTCACGCGCTCACCGGGTGGGGCATGGCTTGGCCGGCCAGGGCGGCGAGCAGGTTGTCGACGGCCATGTCGGCCATCCGCTCACGCGCGGTGTGTGTGGCCGAGCCGATGTGCGGCACGACGATCAGGTTGGGCGCCGACAGCAGCGGGTCCGCCGGGTCGGGCGGCTCGGGGTCGGTCACGTCGAGGGCAGCCCCGCCGATCGTTCCCTCCTGCAGCGCCTTGGTCAGCGCGGCCTGATCGACGATCGCCCCGCGCGCGGTGTTGATGAGCATCGCCGTCGGCTTCATGGCCGCCAGGGCGGCACCGTCGATCATGTGCCGCGTCTCGGGGTTGAGCGGGCAGTGCAGGCTCACGTAATCCGAACGCTCGAGCAGCTCGGTGAGGGGGAGGCCATCGCGGCCGGTGTGGATGACCTCCATGTCAAAGCCCCCGGCCCGCTTGGCCAGAGCCCGGCCGATCCGGCCCATGCCGACGATGCCCAGCGTCGCCCCGTGGACGTCCTGGCCGAGGAAGGCGGCCGGCTCCCAGGTCAGCCAGTCGCCGGCCAGGACCGAGGCGGCCGCCTCGTGCAGGCGCCGGGCGCCGGCCATGAGCAACGCAAAGGCGAGATCGGCGGTGGCGTCGGTAAGCACATCGGGCGTGTTACCCACCTGGATGCCGCGCATGCGCGCGGCGGTCACGTCGATGTTGTCGTAGCCGACCGCGTAGTTGGCGATCGCCGTGAGCGCAGGGCAGGCGATGAGCAGGTCGGCGTCGACGCGTTCGGTGAGCAGGCACAGCAGGCCCTCGGCCTCCGCGGTGTGCGCGAGCAGGTCCTGGCGGCTGGGCGGCAGGCGCTCGGGCCAGACGTCGACCTCGTGTTCGGCGCCGAGCCGGTCAAGTGCGCCGCCGGGCAGCCGGCGGGTGACGAAGCAGCGGGCCATTGCCCCGGATTCTGCCGCGCCTGGCCAGTTCGTGCCGACTAAGCCTGTTCCACGGCGGCGGGCTCGGCCCCGACCGCCGCGCGGGGCCGCATCCGCGGGAGCCCGAACAGCGCGACCAGCCCCCCGGCGGCGGCAAAGCCCGCGGCGACGAGGAAGGCGGCCTGAAAGCCGCTGACCAGTGCCGCGTGGGCCGAGGCGCCGGCGTGCGCATCGGAATTGGTCTGGCCGGTGGCGATCGCCGCCAGTACCGCCAGACCGAGCGCGCCGCCGAACATCCGGGCCGTGTTGACCAGCCCCGAGGCCAGGCCGGCCTCGCCGGGAGCCACTCCGGCCACGGCGGCGATCGTCGCCGGGACGAAGGACAGGCCGATGCCGATCGCCACGAGCAGCGAGGCGAGCAGAATGTCGTTGACGTACCGGCCGTCCACCGGAACGCCGGCGAACAGCAGCAGCCCGATCGCCTGCGCGGTCATGCCGGTGACCAGCAGCGGCTTGGTCCCGACACGCTGGACGACACGTGAGGCCACCGTTGAGCCGATGACGATGCACAGGGTCATGGGTAGGAAGGCCAGTCCGGCGCGGATCGGGGAGTAGCCCAGCACCTGCTGCAGATACAGGGAGAGAAAGAACCACATCCCGAAGGTCGCGCCGCCGACGAGCAGCACGACCACGTTGGCCGCGCTCAGCGCGCGCGACCGGTAGATGCGCAGCGGCATCAGGGGATGGGAGGCAAAGCGTCCCTCGATGAGCACGAACGCCGCCAGCAGGATCGCGCCGGCGGCGATCAGGGCCAGCGTCTCGGGCGAGCCCCACCCGGTCTGGTCGGTGCGCACGATTCCGAGCACGAGCAGCGAGAGCCCGACGGTGGCGGCCAGCGCCCCGGCGAGGTCGAAGTTCCGCGCGCGGCTCGTGTCCCGGCCCTCGGCGATCATGCGCTGGGCCAGGACGGCTGCGACGATGGCGATGGGCACGTTGATGAACAGGATCCAGCGCCAGCTCAGCGCGTCGGTGAGGATGCCTCCGAGTAGGACGCCGGCGGCGCCGCCGGCCCCACCCATGGCGCCCCAGATGCCGACCGCACGGTTGCGGGCCGGCCCCTCGGTGAAGGTCGTGGTCAGGATCGAGAGCGAAGCAGGGGCGATGACCGCGGCTCCCAGCCCCTGCACGGCGCGGGCGGCGATGAGCAGCCCCTGATCGCTGGCAAAGCCACCGGCCAGTGAGGCCGCGCCGAACAGGATCAGCCCGGAGACGAACACACGGCGGCGCCCGAGGAGGTCAGCGGCGCGACCGCCCAAAAGCAGAAAACCGGCGAAGGTGACCGTGTAGGCGTTGACCACCCACTGCAGGTCGACCTCGGTGAAGTGCAGGGCACCGCGAATTGCCGGCAGGGCCACGTTGACGACCGAGACATCGAGGATGACCATGAACTGCGCCAGGCAGGACAGGATCAGCGTGGCCGTGAGGTGGCGGGTCTGGTGCGTGTCGGCGGTGTCGGTCATCGGGGCTCGCTTTCTTCGTACGACGTCCATCGAACATAGCAATAGCGTTCGACGTCCTTCGTACAACGCCCCGGGGGCGGATTTACGTGAGGTCCGTCACCCGTGGGTGATGACCGGCAGCGTGTCAAAGCCGCGAATCGTCACGCTGGCGCGCCGTTGTGGCGTGCCGTCAAGGTGCAGGTCGGGGAACCGCGTGAGCAGCTTCGGGAACATGACCTGCCCCTCGAGCCGGGCCAGGGCCGCGCCCAGGCAATGGTGGATGCCGGCCCCAAACGAGAGGGGAATGCCCTCGTCGCGGTCGAGCTTGAGCGCGTTGGGGTCGCTGAACACGTCGGGGTCGCGGTTGCCGGCGCCGAGCATCGTGATGAGCCGCTGTCCGGCGTGCAGGTCGGTGTCGCCGACGCGGATGTCGTCGACCGCGGTACGGCCGTAGGTGATCTGGACGGGCGAGTCGTAGCGCAGCAGTTCGTCGACGGCGGTCGTGGTCAGCTCCGGCGTGCGGCGCCAGCGGTCGGCCTGTGCGGGGTGGTCGAGCAGCGCGATCAGCCCGTTGGCGAGGAGCCCGGTGGTCGTCTCAAAGCCGGCGGCCAGGATCAGCGTGGCCAGGCGCACGAGCTCGTCGTCGCTGATCGCCTGCGCGTCGGCATCCCCGGCGGCGACCAGGTCTGAGATCAGGTCGCCGGCCGGCTGCGCGCGCCGCTCCGCGATGAGGGCGTGGAAGTAGTCGATGATCGCGCTGGCCGCCGCATCGGCGCACTGCACCGCGGGCGCGTTGAGGATCTCGAGCACGGCGGTCCACCCGTCAACGAGGTCCTTGAACTGCAGCCGGTCCTCGGGCGGGACCCCGAGCAGCTCGCCGATCACCGTGACCGGAAACGGGAAGCCGACGGTCTGGACGAAGTCGCCACTGCCGTCGAGCCGGTCGAGCAGGTCGTCGGCGATCGTCTCCACCGCCGGACGCAGCTCGGCGACCCGGCGATGGGTGAACACCCGGCTGACCAGTCCTCGCAGCCGTGTGTGGTCGGGCGGGTTGAGCATGAGGATGCTCTCGAACATCAGCTTGAGTCCGGGGCGTTCGCGCCAGTCGGGAAAGCCCGACACGCTGAGCAGGCGGCCTGGGTTTTTGCGCAGCCGCGGCTCGCGCAGCAGGGACGAGCACTGCCGGTAGCCGGTGATGACCAGCGAGTCGTCGGGGCCGGTGACGCAGTCGCCCAGCGCCCGCAGGCGCTCGTAGAGCGGGTAGGGATCCGCGTGGCCCGCGGGGGTGGCCAGCTCAGCCAGGATCGCGGCCGTCGGGACTGCGCTGGGCGCGGTGCTCATCCTGGCCGGAGTCTCGCGCACGGCCCGGGCAGCGGGCAAGGGCTGGCCGGGAAGAAATCTCGGGCCGCGGCGTCTCGGAATGGGAAGGGTGCCGCGCTGACGGCACAGCCGCGCAACCGAGGAGTCGAGTCATGTCAGTCGTCCTGCCCCATCGAGCTCGGCCGGCCAGCGTAACCGCCGCGGTCGCGGTTCTGGCGGCGGGGGTTGCGGCTCTGGCCGGGGCCGCCTCGGCCGCGGCCCGCCCGTTCATCCTGCGCCCGGCCACGATCCGAACAGTGGCCTCGGCGGTCCCCCGGCAAGGCCCCGAGGCCGGGGACGTCAATCCCTACGGCGTGGCCGTGGTCAGCCGCAGCACCGGGCGCCTGGTCCGCGGCAACGTGCTGGTCAGCAACTTCAACAATGCGGCCAATCAGCAGGGCACCGGGTCAACGATCGTCTCCGTGTCCCCGGCCGGCGTCCAGCGGGTGTTCGCCACGGTGCCTCCGCCGACGGCCAGCCCGGCCGTCGGTCTCACCACCGCGCTGGTCGAGCTGCGCCGCGGCTTTGTCATCGTGGGCAGCCTGCCCGCGCCGGGCGGGATGGCGAGCGCGGCGACGGCCGGCGCGCTGACCATCCTCGGCTCGGGCGGTCACGTGGTGCGGACGATCACCGCTGCGGACATCAATGGGCCGTGGGACATGACCGCGGTTGACCGGGGCAGCCGGGCTGTTGTGTTTGTCACCAACGTGTTGAACGGAACGGTGGCCGCGGGCGGCAAGGTGGTGCACCGCGGGACGGTCGTGCGGATCGTGCTGGCGGTCCCGCGCTCCGGTGCGCCGCGGGTGCTCTCCAACCGGGTGATCGCCCGCGGCTTTGCCGAGCACACCGATCCCAACGCGCTCGTCATTGGACCGACCGGCGTCGGGCTCGGCCGGAGGGGGACGCTGTTCGTGGCTGACTCGGCGTCAAATCGGATTGCCGCCGTCCCGCACGCGCTGACCCGGTCGTCCGCGCTGGGTGGCGGCGGTCGCACCGTGGGCCGGGGTGGTCGGTTGAACGACCCACTGGGGTTGCTGGTGGCCCCGGGGGGAGACATCGTGACCGCCAACGGAGCCGATGGCCGGATCGTTGAGACCGCGGCCAGCGGTGGCGTCGTCGCGGCCCGGACGCTCGTGGCCGACGGTGGCGGAGATCTGTTCGGGATCGCGCTTAAACCGAATCATCGAGGGTTGTACTTCGTTGATGACGCTGGGACCGGCGCGGCCGCCAATTCGCTTCGCGTCCTGCGCTGACGTGAGGGGGCGCCGCGGGTTTTCCCAAGCTTTCCCGCGGCGCCCGTCAGCGTCTGACCTGCTGATCCCGGGTCGGCCCTAGGCGGCGACGGCCTGGGGCTCGCCCATCTCCTGGGCGGCGTCGTCGCCGTGGGCGGCGGGCTGGCGCGCGCCCGGGCGGCGGCCGGGCAGCACGAGCGCACAGAGCGCGCCCGCCACCGAGAACCCGGCCGTCACGCCGATCGCCGGCGCGAACCCGTCCGCGAACGTGGCCGGGCTGAGATAGCTGCCCGCGCCCGAGAACACGGCCACGACGACGGCAAGGCCGAGGACTCCCCCCAGCTGGCGCATCATCGTAAATGCGCCCGAGGCGGCGCCGAGGTCGGCGGCCCTGACGGCGACCACGGCGTTCTGGGCCGCCGGCATCGCCATCGAGATGCCGGCCCCGGCGATGATCAGCGGGGCGATGAGCTGGCCATAGGGCAGCCCCGTCCGGGCGATGAGGGCGATCCAGGCCATCCCCGCGCCCTGCAGGAGCAGGCCGATGGTGACCAGCGGACGCTCCCCGATCTTGTCGGTCAGCGCGCCGGCGATCGGTGCGACGATGAACAGTGTCGCCGTCCACGGCAGCAGTTTCAGCCCCGAGGCCAGCGGGCCCTGGTGCAGGGTGACCTGGAGGAACTGGGCCATGAAGAACACGGCTCCGAACAGGCAGCAGGAGAGCAAGAACATCGAGGCGCTCCCGGCCGCAAACGAGCGGCTCTTGAACAGGCGCATGGGCAGCATCGGCGCTGCTGTCCGCAGCTCGGCGAGCACGAACGCCGCTGTCAGCACGACGCCGCCGATCAGCGCGATCAGCGTCTCGGCGCTGCCCCAGCCGATCCGGTTGCCGCGCACCAGCCCCCACACGATCCCGAAGGCGGCCGCGGTGATGAGCACCAGGCCCCGGGTGTCAAAGCGCTGCCGGGGTCCGTAGCTCTCGTCGAGCTTGCCCAGGACCAGCGGGATCGCGGCCAGCCCGATGGGGACGTTGAGCCAGAACACCCACTGCCAGGCCAGACCCTGGGTGACCGCGCCGCCTAGGACGGGCCCGCCGAGCACGGCCAGGCCGGTGATGCTCGAGTAGATGCCCAGCGCCTTGCCCCGGCGCTGCGCGGGAATCGCGGCGCTGATCGCCCCGTTGTCGCTGGCGCTGCTGGGTGCCACCTTCGGACCGCAGCGGCGCGCGTGGGCGCTCGGCATCTACAGCGGGATCACCGGCCTGGCGGTGCTCGGCGGGCCGGTGATCGGCGGTGCGGTCACCCAGGGCCTGGCCTGGCAGTGGGTGTTCTGGATCAACGTCCCGCTCGGGCTGGCGGCGATCCCGCTCGTGCTGACGCGGATCGAGGAGAGCTACGGCCCTCGGGCACGCTTTGACGTCCCCGGGCTGGTGCTGGTCAGCGGCGCCGGGCTGGGCATCGTGTGGGGATTGATGCGCGGCAACAACGCCGGCTGGGGCAGCCTCGAGGTCGTCGGCACCCTGGCCGGCGGCCTCGCCGCGCTCGTCGCGTTCCTCGCCTGGGAGGCCCGGACGGGCGACCCGATGCTGCCGCTGCGGCTGTTC
>JAXDGI010000024.1:0-7682 GCA_034665145.1 Solirubrobacteraceae bacterium | reverse complement strand
AGGCGCGACGGCCCGCCCCGGGCCAGGCTCAGAGGACGTAGACCGTCGTATACACGACAACCCACATGACGTCGACGAAGTGCCAGTAGATGCCGGGCACCTCGACGCCGCGGTGCTCCTCAGGCGTGAAGTGCCCGCGGAAGGAGCGCACCGTGACGATGCCCAGCAGCGTCAGGCCGATGAAGACGTGCGCGCCGTGCAGGCCCGTCAGCCCGTAGAAGACCGAGCCCTGCGCGAAGTCGTGCGGGGCAAAGCCGATGTGGATGTACTCGTTGACCTGGATGGTCAAAAACGTCAGGCCGAGCAGGAAGGTGGTGACCATGCCCGCCTTGAGACCGAAGCGGTTGCCGTGCTTGATCGAGACCAGCGCCCAGTGGATCGTCAGTGACGAGGAGAGCAGGATCGCCGTGTTGACGCCGGCCACCGCCTCGGGCAGATGCGTTCCCGCCGCCGGCCAGGGGTCGTGGGAGACGACCCGGATGAAGAAGTAGGCCGTAAAGAAGGCCCCGAAGATCATCACCTCGGAGATGATGAACAGCATCATGCCCAGCGTCGGTGCCTCCACACGCGAGGAGTGGTGGGCGGGGGGCGGGCCGTGGTGCTCGGCGTGAGCGATCGAGGCGGCTTCCATCAGGCTCTGTACCTAGCGGTTCGGGGGGACAACCTGCCTCCTAGGCCGTAGTCGGATTGCGCTCAGGGTGCACGATGTGCTCGACGTCCTTGCCGCTGGCGTTGCGGATGCGAGAGACCAGATCAGCGCGCAGCCAGCCCGACTTTGACCCGGCGAAGGTCGAGATCACGATGTCGTCGACCCGGAAGCTCTGCAGGGCGTTCATGGTCGCCGTGTACGGGTCGGGATCGCCGATCACGCCGGCCGCGGTCAGGCCGGCATCACGCAGGCGCCCGAGGACCAGCGAGAGCCGCGTGCGGGCCCGGCGGGTGGCGCTGCCGTCGCCTCCCTCCTGGGGCACGACGACGATAAACATGTGATCGTGCTTGCTGCCAGCCGAGCTGGCCCGAGCCTTGAGGGCGTCGAGGAGCTCGTCGCCGCTGGCCGTGCGGTTGGCCACCGCCAGCGTGACATGAAAGGGCAGCCCCTCCGAGTCGATATCGGTGACCACGTGCTCGACGGGCAGTCCGGAGGCCTGCTGCAGGCGCTCGATGAGGTCGCGGCGCAGCCAGCCCGAGCGCGACTCCGGGTAGGTGGAGATGATGATCGCGTCGGGCTCGTACTCGCGCACCGCGTCCATGGCCGCGGCATAGGGATCTGCATCGCCGACCTCCCCGACGGCATCGATCTCCTCCGAACGCAGAAAGCCCAGCGCCAGGTCCACGCGCGCCTGAGCGGCATCGAACACGGCATCGTCGTAAATGACGTAGCCGGCGCGCGGCTTGGTCTGCGGGACGCAGAGCACGAACCGCGTCTCCTCCTCGGCCGCCTTGGCCCGCACGGAATCGATCAGCGGCCGGCCGCCGATCGTCTCGTTGGCGATGACGAGAATGGTCCTCATTCCTCATCCTCCCCGGTGGACCCCGCCGACGATGCGGTGCGACCACCCCGCCCGGCGGGGGCGCCGGCCGCGACGGGCTTGGCCTCCTCGGGCGGCGCGAAGATCCCGTGAACCGCGCCCGGGACGCCGTACTCGTAGGGACCCCCGACAACGGTCGGGACGGCGTCGAAGTTGAAGACCGGCGGTGGCGAGGAGACCTGCCACTCGAGAGTCAACGCCCGCCACGGGTTGGCCGCCGCACGCGGTCCGCCGCGCCAGCTGGCCACCATGTTGTAGAGGAAGATGAGCGTGCTGAGGCCGAGCACGAACGACGACAGCGAGATGATCAGGTTCCATGTCGCGAACTGGTGGGCGTACTCGGCCACGCGACGGGGCATGCCCTGGATCCCGATCAGGTGCATCGGGCCGAAGGTCAGGTTGAAGAAGATGAAGGTCATCCAGAAGTGCCACTTGCCCAGCCGGTCGTCGAACATTCGCCCGGTCATCTTCGGGAACCAGTAGTAGACGCCGGCGAAGATCGTGAACAGCGAGCCGCCGAACAGCACGTAATGGATGTGGGCGACGATGAAATAGGTCTGGCTGACGTGGATGTCAAACGGGATCATGGCCAGCATCACGCCGCTGATGCCGCCGAGGGTGAACATGGTCAGAAAGCCGAGCGCGAACAACATCGGCGTATCGAGGTGCAGCACCCCGCGCCACAGCGTGGCCAGCCAGGAGAAGATCTTGATCCCGGTGGGAATGGCGATGATCGCCGTCGTTATCATCTTCGGGATGCGAATCCACGGCGCCATGCCCGAGACGAACATGTGGTGAGCCCAGACGGTGAAGCCGAGAACGACGATGGCGAGCAGGCTGAAGGCCATCATCCGGTAGCCGAAGATCGGCTTGCGCGCCTTGACGGCCAGCACCTCGGAGATGATCCCGAATCCGGGCAGCATCATGATGTAGACGGCCGGGTGCGAGTAGAACCAGAAGACGTGCTGATACATGATCACGTTGCCGTCTTTGCCTGCTCCGACGAAGGCATCAAAGAAGTGGAAGTGCAGCGCCGTATCCAGCAGCACGAAGAACTGCGACGCGGCGATGAACGGGGTGGCGATCACGACCAGAAGCGAGGTCGAGAAGTTGGCCCACACGAGCAGCGGCATCCGGAAGAAGCTCATTCCGGGCGCGCGCATGGTGATGAACGTGACCAGGAAGTTGAGCGCGGTGGCGATCGAGGAGGCACCGGCGAACTGGACGGCCACCGTGAAGAACAGCTGGCCCAGCGGCATCGTGGTCGATAGCGGTGCGTAGGCCGTCCAGCCGGCCGCGAACGAGCCGCCCGGGGCCAGGAAGCTCATCAGCATGAGGACCCCGGCGATGGGCAGCATCCAGTACGACAGCGCGTTGAGGCGTGGGAAGGCCATGTCGGGCGCGCCGATCATCAGCGGCAGCACGAAGTTGGCCAACCCGGCAAAGACCGGGATGACGAACAGGAAGATGAGCACCGTCGCGTGGACGGAAAACACGCCGTTGTACTGCTCGGGGGTGAGGAACTGCATGCCCGGCTTGGCCAGCTGGGCCCGGATGAGCATGGCCAGCAGGCCCCCGACGAGCAAGAAGAAGAACGAGGTGACCGTGTACTGGATCCCAATCACCTTGTGGTCGGTGTTGACCCGGAAGTAGTCGCGCCAGGTCTTGGCCCCGTGCGAGGAGTGCTCCTCGGGCCGGGTGGGGCGGCCGGCCACCCAGTAGAACCAGTAGTCGGCGCTGCCCAGGCCGACCAGGAAGAAGAGCGGGACGGCGAGCAGGGCCACGATCGTGATCGCGCGCCCGTCCACGACCGGATGCTGGTGCATGAGCCAGCGGATGAGGACCGTGATACCGACGGCGAACGCGAAGCCGATCACGTCGTACAGCGCGGCTCGGTACCAGCCGGGGGTGCGGAGCTTTGCCGAAAGGGCCATCAGCTCTCCTCCTTCACTTCTCGACGGCCGTCGCTGTGGGACGGGCGATGGCGATCACGTACACCTCTCACTTTGTCACGCTCGCCAAGAAGCTGACGAGCGACTGGATCTGGCTCGCGCTCAGGGTCTGGGCGAAGGTCGACGGCATCACGTTGGCCTGATAGCCGGAGGGCAGGTAGGCGTAGGGCTTGACGATCGCCGTATGGATGCACTCGGTCAGGGTCTTGCCCCGCACCTTCATGGAGGTGGGGCTGGCGCAGTCGGTCTTGAGGCGCTGCGTGAGGTTGGGACCCACCTGGCCAGTGGTTCCCGCCGCGGCGAGGGCGTGGCACGTCCCGCAGCCCCCTGCGCCGACGAACACGGCCTTGCCCGCAGCCGAGGCCGAGCTGGTCGCCCCTGAGGGGCTCGACGCGCCGCCCGACGCGGCGCCAGCTGCGCTCGAGGACCCCGACGCGGGGGAGCCCGAGCTGCCGGGCACCCCGGGCTGGACGGCGTTCGCAGGCGTGGCGCCGACCGGCGGCGCCCCGTTGACCTTCTGCCGGCCCAGCCAGGTCTTGAAGGTGGTCGGGGAGACGACGTGGACGGCGGCCCGCATCAGTCCGTGTCCGGCCCCGCACAGCTCGGTGCACTCGGCGGGGTAGGTCCCGACCCGGGTCGGGGTCACCCGGACGGTTGTCGTGATGCCGGGCACCGCGTCGAGCTTCTCGGAGAACTCGGGCACGAAGAAGCTGTGGATCACGTCGAGCGAGTGCAGATGAAAGACGACGGGCTGGCCGTTGGGCAGGTACAGGACAGGGGACAGGACCTCCTTGCCCGCCCCCCGGGGGTAGGAGAACTCGAAGGCGAACTGGCGCTCGGTGACGTTGACGACCATCGCGCCCGGGTGAGTCTTCTCGTTGGAGCGCAGGACCGAGTAGGCGTAGCCGCAGAGCGCGATGATGAGCACCGCCGGCAGTGCGGTCCAGACGACCTCGAGCCGGGTGTTGCCGTGGATCGGGGGACCGTCCAGGTCCTCCTGGCCCGGCTTCATGCGGAACCGCCACACCGAATAGAGGACGACGGTCTCGACGAGCACGAAGATCGGCACCGAGACGATGAGCAGGACGTCGTAGAGCGTGTGGATGTTCCCAGACTGCAGCGAGGCGTTCTTGGGGAACCACGGGATGATCAGCGCGACCGGGATGCCGATGGCCACGGCGATCAGGCCGATGACCAGCATCTGCACCAACGGATGCTTACGCATCGGGTGCCGCTCGCCCTGAAACGTGCTCTCCTCGACCCTCGCGCATGGAAACGCCAGCATCCTATGTCTTTGTCGCGACGAATGACGCGGCGCGGATGTTTGCCCCGGACCGGCGTGGCTATGATTGAGGCAATCGTTGCTAACCCCGGAGGAGACGATCGATGCTGGTACGCGAGGGGATGTCCGAGGTGGTACTGACCGTGGGGCCCGGCCATACCCTGCGCGAGGCGGCAAGAGCGATGTGCGGGCGCCACGTCGGGGCGGCCGTGGTCGTCGATCCGGAGGCGCCGGGGCCGGGGGTGATCACCGAACGCGACATCCTGATCGCCATCGGCGAGGGTCAGGACCCTGACCAGGAGCGCGTGGCCAACCACCTCACCGCGAGGCTCACCTTCGCCGCGCCGGACTGGTCACTGGAGCGCGCCGCGGAGACCATGGTGCGGGGCGGCTTTCGTCATCTTGTCGTGGTCGACGGGGGCGAGATGGCCGGTGTCCTCTCGATGCGCGACATCGTCCGCGTCTGGAGCGGCGACGGGGCCAGTTGCGAGCTTCCCGCAGCGGCGGCAGCGAACTAAGCCCTGGCCGGGGCTGGGGTGACCGAGCCGTCACCTCGGCGGGCGGCGAGCTGGACCGTCGTCTCACCTGGGGCGGAACTGATCCGCCGGGCCGGGTTGGCCGGCCGAACAACGCCTAGTGGGCGTGCTCTTCCGGCAGCTCTGAGATGTCGCGACGGGTGTCGCGGATCCACATGACGGTGGTGACCAGGAAGATGATCAGGCCGACCACCGACAGGATGAGGGTGATCGTGGTGCCGACGACGATCAGCGTGATCCCGATCGCGCTGAACACCGGGATCAGGCTGGGGCCGGGAAGATGGATCTCCTCGCCGACGGGCGGCGCCTGTGGCTCGCTCATCTGGGCTCCGCTTGCCATCGGGCTGGCTCGTCGCTCGGCACCGCTCGCACGCTCGCGCTCAGAATCCTTGGGGAGCACCCGATTCGTCCTGCTGGCTCGCCGAGGTGGGAGCGCATCTGAGTCATCCGGCTGCTCACGGGTGGACGTAGATGGCCGCGGCCAAGAACGAGATCCCGAACATGAACAGGCAGGCGGCGCCGGCGATCAGGCCGGAGCGGAGATTCTTGCGGGCCAGCTTTCTATCCATGGGGACAGATCCTAAAGGGTCGAGGGGAACGAGCGGCGTGCGCTCGGCGGCGCGGGGCGGGGCGGTCGCCGTGCAGGCCGCCTCAGAGCTTTACGTCGACCACCATGGCCACGAACAGCAGCGCCAGGTAGAGCATGGAGAACAGGTACAGACGCAGCGCATTGCGGCGGGCGGGATGGCGGAAGAGCAAGATGGCCCCGCCGACGAAGGCCAGCCCGAGGACCATCGAGCAGACCAGGTAGATGTCGTCGAACGCGCCCACGCAGAACGGCAGCTGGGTGACCGCGTACAGGAGCAGGGAGTAGAGGACGATCTGGCGGCGCGTCTCGTCCTCTCCGCGGACCACCGGAAGCATGGGGATGTTGACCTCGGCGTATTCCTTCTTCATGAGCAGGCTCAGGGCCCAGAAATGGGGAGGGGTCCAGTAGAAGACGATGGCGAACAGGTAGACCGCGGTCCAGGACAGCGACCCGCGGGTGGCTGCCCAGCCGACCAGCGGGGGCATCGCACCCGCCGCGCCGCCGATGACGATGTTGTGATGCGTGCGGCGCTTGAGCCACATCGTGTAAACGCCCACGTAGCCGACAAAGCCGCCCAGGGCCAGCGAGGCGGCCAGCACGCCGACGGTGAGCGACATGAGGACGAAGGACAGGGCGGCCAGTGCGCAGCCGAAGCCCAGGGCGGCGGCGGGGCTGACGCGACCGGACGGGACCGGCCGGGTCGCCGTGCGGGCCATGCGCGCGTCGATGTCGCGGTCCCAGTAGTGGTTGACCGCCCCGGCACCGCCGGCCGACAGATAGCCGCCCAGGCAGGTGATGGCAACCCGGCCGACCGAGGGGTTCCCGGCCACCTCCATCGTCGTCACCGTGGTCAGCAGCAACAGCGACTGGACCTTGGGCTTGGTCAGCGACAGGTAGTCCGCGAGCAGCTGCCGGGTACGCGGCCTGGGGGCTGCGGCGGCTGTGGACGTGCTCACCGCGCCGCCTCGGGGCTCATCCGCCGGAGCGGGCGAACTGCTCGCTGCCGCCGGTCTTCTGCATCGCTCCGGTCTCGCGCTCGATCTGGCGCCGGATGTCCCGCATCGGCTCGACCGATCGGACGCGGGGGATCGCGTCGAAGTTGTTGACCGGGGGAGGTGATGAGGTGAACCATTCCAGCGTGTTGCCCTTCCATGGGTCCGGCCCGGCGATTCGGCCGTGCCCGAGACTCCGGGCGACGTTGCCGATCGTGACGAGGATGCCGACGGCGAGAATGAACGATCCGATCGTCGAGATCAAGTTGTACGTCGACCAGCCCACCCCCGGCTGGTAGGTGTAGATGCGGCGCGGCATCCCCGACAGACCCAGCGCGTGCTGCACGAAGAACGTGGCGTTGAAGCCGATGAACATGAGCCAGAAGGACAGCTTCCCCAGCGTCTCGTTGAGCATCCGGCCGGTCATCTTCGGAAACCAGTAGTAGATCCCGCAGAAGACCGTGAACACCGCGCCCCCCATGAGCACGTAGTGGAAGTGGGCGACGACGAAGTAGGTGTCGTTCAGCTGCCAGTCGACCGGAAACACGGCCAAGAAGATGCCGGTGATGCCGCCGATTACGAAGATGGCGATGAACCCGACCGCGAACCACAGGGCGGTGGTCATGACGATCGAACCGCGCCACAGGGTGGCGATCCAATTGAAGATCTTGACCCCGGTGGGAACGCCGATCAAAAACGAGCTGAGCATGAAGAAGCCGAGCACGACGATCGGGATCGGCGAGGCGAACATGTGGTGCGCCCAGACCAGCGTGGCCAAGAAGGCGATCACCGCGGTCGACGC
>JAXDGI010000023.1:0-48642 GCA_034665145.1 Solirubrobacteraceae bacterium | reverse complement strand
GACTTCTTCCTGCAGCAGCTGCCGGGGTACGACATGGTCGGCTACCGCGAGACGAACCTCGTCAACTGGGGCTCGTTCGACGATCCCGACTACGTCGACTACGACTATCGCAACATGACCGAGTGGGGTCGCAAGCGCTACATCACCCCCGGCGTCGCCATTGGCGGGGAGCTGATCTCGACCGACCTGGTGGAGATCAACCTCATGATCCGCATCCTGCTCGGCTCCTCCTACTTCGACTCCTGGGAGAACGAGCCGACCTTCGTCACCCACGACCCGCTGGGCAACCCGGTGGACAAGAACCATCCGTGGAACAAGGTCACCCTGCCGCGGCCGCAGAAGCGCGACTTCGCCGACAAGTACACCTGGGTGGTGTCGCCGCGCATCTATGACAAGCGCACCGACACGCATGTGTGCTGCGACACCGGCGGCGGCCCCTTCGCCCGGCAGTGGTGCACGGCCAAGGCGGGGCTGGTGGACTTCGGCTACGCCAAGGCGACCGGCCACTCGATTCAGATGGTGCTCCCGCGCTCGCCCAACCTGCCCGAGATGGAGCTCGAGTGGAACGTGCCCGAGAAGTCGAACGCGATCGAGCGTGACCGGGCCCGGACCTACCACCAGGCCTACAGCGCCCTCATCGGGTTGCACTGCCTGGAGCGGGCGCTGAAGGAGGTGCAGGCCGGGCGGACCAAGAGCTGGAACAGCTTCAAGGTGCCCGAGAACGCGGTCAGCGTCGGCTTCCACGAGGCGGCCCGGGGCGTGCTCTCGCACCACATGGTCATCCGCGAGGGCAAGATCGCCAACTACCAGCCCTACCCCCCGACGCCGTGGAACGCCAGCCCCCGCGACAGCTTTGGCACTCCGGGACCGTATGAGGACGCGGTGCAGAACACGCCGATCTTCGAAGAGAACGGACCGGAGAACTTCAAGGGCATCGACATCATGCGAGCGGTGCGCTCGTTTGACCCCTGCCTGCCCTGCGGCGTGCACATGTACACCGGGGCGGGCAAGGTGCGCAAGGTGGTGCACACCCCGACGGCAATGGCCTGAGGCGCGCGATGAGCGTGATGGCAAGCGAGGCGCCGGAGCGGCTGTTTCAGCGTGTCCAGGAACTGCAGGACCAGCTCGACGGCTCGGGCGCCGACCCGGCCGTGCTTGACCTGGCCGGCGAGCTGGTCTCGGCGGTGGTCGCGATGTACGGGGAGGGGCTGGGCCGCATCCTGGCCAACCCCGAGGGTGAGCGGCTGGCCACGTCACTGACCGAGGATCCGGTCGTGGCCACGCTGCTCTTCATCCATGACCTGCATCCGGTGCCGCTCGCGCAACGGGTCCAGCAGGCGCTCGACACGGTGCGCCCCTACATGGAATCCCACGGCGGCAACGTCGAGCTGCTCTCGGTCGAGGACGGGGTGGCCCGGATTCATTTGCGCGGCAGTTGCTCTGACTGCTCGGCCTCCTCGGTGACGCTCGAGCTCGCGGTCAAGCACGCGCTGGAGGAGGCCGCGCCGGACCTCGCCGGTCTCGAGGTCGAGGGCATGGCCCCGCAGATGACCGGGCTGGCGCTGCCGATGGCCAATGGCGACGGCGGCCAGGACGGGGTCGAGTTGCCGATGGTCTTGTCGAGTCCGGGCTCAGCGCCGCCGAGCCCACCCCCGCCCGCCGCTCTGCCCACCTGGGTCGAGCTTGACTCGGTGGGCCGGCTCGAGCCGGGCGGCCTGACCGCGGTCGACATCGGCGGACGGGAATTCGTGGTCGCCAACGTCGAGGGGACGCTCCTGGCCTACCTCGATCGCTGCGCCGCCTGTGGGGGTTCGCTGCACGAGGGACGACTGGTCGAGGGTGCGCTGGCCTGCCCGCACTGTCAGCGGTCGTTCTTCTTGCCGCGGGCGGGTCGCTCGCTCGACGACGAGCAGCTCCAGCTCGAACCCGTTCCGCTGCTGCGCGAGCAGGGCCACGTCAAGGTGGCGCTGGCCGTGACATGAAAAGCCGCACCTCGGTCGTCACCGGACTGCGGGGGCTGCGCCAGCCCGGGCGACCCGGCGCGGGTGCGGGCGCGGGTGTGGGCGCGGGTGTGGGCGCGGGTGTGGGCGCGGGTGCGGCCGTCACGCTCCGTCCCCCGACCCCGGGAGTTGACACGCAGGGTGGCTCGCTGGCCGGCACCTCCGAGGGCGCAGCCATCACGGCCAACACCGAGTCCTGTGACCTGTGCGGCGTGGGCATCGCCGAGGATCACCGCCACCTGCTCGCGCTGGTCGAGCGCCGGATCGTGTGTTCGTGCGAGGCCTGCTGGGCCATGCGGGCCGGCGAGGGTGATTACCGGCCGGTCGGCAACCGGACCGTGTGGCTGCCCGACCTCGATCTTCCTGACGATCTGTGGGCGAGCTTTCAGATCCCCATCGGGCTGGCTTTCTTCATGCACTCGACGGTGACCGAGTGCGTGGTGGCGATGTACCCCTCGCCGGCCGGGGCGACCGAGTCCGAGCTGCACTTCGACTCCTGGACGCGGATGTGTGCACTCAACCCGGTGCTGGGATCGCTCGAGCGCGACATCGAGGGGTTGATCGTCAACCGGCTATCCGATCCCCCGGTGTACGCGATCGCCCCCATCGACCAGTGCTACGCGCTGACCGGGGCGATCAAGGCCACCTGGGAGGGGATCTCGGGCGGCACGGGGGTCGACCACGCCGTCACCCGGTTCTTTGCCGAATTGCGGGACAGGGCGGGGTGACGTGAGCGTCGAGGCCACCGTTTCCGACGCGCCCTGGACGGGGCCTGAGCCCGAGTTCGCGGTGCTCGGCGCCCGGCCGGTTCGTCATGCCGCGGCGCCGATGCTCAGTCTCGATCTGCAGGTGTCAGAGCCCGGCGGGCGACAGATCTACATGATCGCCCTGCGCATCCAGCTGATGATCGAGCCGGCGCGGCGCGGCTATGACGACGACACGCGGGCCAAGCTACTGGAGCTGTTCGGCGAGCCCGAGCGCTGGGCGGTGACGACCCGCAGCCTGGTCTGGAGTCAACTCGACGTGCTCGTCCCCGAGTTCACCGGGATGACCACCGTGGCCGTTCCCGTGGCCTGCAGTTACGACCTGGAGTTGGCGGCGGTCAAGTACCTGTACTCGCTGCCCGACGGGATGGCGCCCCTGGCCCTGCACTTCAACGGCACCGTCTACTACCGCGACGCCGCGGGCGCGCTGCAGATGGTGCTCGTCCCTTGGAACACGTCGATCGACTTCCGGATGCCGGTGTCGGTCTGGCGCGAGACAATCGAGCACTACTACCCAGGGACCGGGTGGGCGGCGCTGCGCGGTGACACCCTGGCCGCCCTGCAACGAGCCAAGCTCGATCGCGGTCTGGCCACCCTGGACGCGACGATCGCCGCGGTGCTGCAGGAGACCGGCTCGTGAACAAGGATCTGGAGGCACTCGTCGAGTCGCTGCTCTGGGAGGGCTACGCACTCTACCCGTACACGCCGAGCGCGACCAAGAACGCCACCCCCACACCCTTCGGGATCGCCTATCCGCCGGCCTACGCCCAGCAGCTGGCCAGCACATATGACCACCTCGAGGTCCGTGTCGTGCTTCGTGGCCCGCCCGATGCCGTGCTGAGCGCCGAGGCACGGCTGCTGGCGCCCGTCGGCGAGGGCCACCAGGCTCAGGCCGAGCGGTTGACCCTGCCTGGTGGGATGGTCGGTGCGCTCGTCCACCAGCCGGCGGTCAGGGACACGTCGGTCCGCGGCGCCGGCGAGGCGCCGCTGGAGGCGCGCCTCGGCCTGTCGGCCGTGGAGCTCGACTCCGGCGAGTACGAGGTGATCTTCCGGGTGCAGAACACAACCGTCGTCTCCTCCGGGCTCGATCGCCGCCACGCGCTGCAACGCTCACTGCTCTCGGTACACCCGATCCTCGGCGTCGTCGGCGGGACGTTCGTCTCAGCCCTGGACCGGCCGTGCGGGTCGGTCAACACCTTCCCAGTGCTCGCCGTACCGCAGGACACGGCGGTGGTCGGCGCCGCGATCGTCCTGCCCGATCACCCGCAGATCGCGGCGGAGAGCCGCGGCGGGCTGTTTGACTCAACCGAGATCGAGGAGGCCCTGCTGCTCCACGTCCAGGTCCTGACCGATGAGGAGCGGGCCGACATCGAGCGCTCAGACCCGGCCGTGCGCGAGATGATCACCCGGGCCGCTGCCGCCACCCCCGACGACATCCTCGCCCTCCACGGCCGGGTGACCGTCCGCGATCCCGAGACGACCGAGCCACCCATCGAGCCACCGAACCTGCCCGACCCGCGCGCCGGCGAGGAGAGTGCCGAGGCCGACGGAGTCCGCTTCACGCGCGGCGGCAAGCTCGTCATCCGCCCACCCGCCGAGGCCGACATCCAGGCCCGCATGCTCGACGGCCGTCGGGCCACGCTCGAACGGCTCTACACCGACTACGACGGTCGGCTTCATCTCGGGGTGACGATCGACGACGACCCCGGTCAGGAGCTGATGCGCGAGACCGGCCGCTACCTGTACTTCTTCCCCCAGGAGGTCGAGGTGATCCGGACATGACCGAGAACGAGGGACTGCACTCGATCCTCATTGCCGGCGTCGGCAACGCGTGGCTGCGCGACGACGGGTTCGGGGGCGAGGTCGCCCGGCGGCTGCGCGAGCGCGAGCTTCCCGCGGGCGTGACCGTGATGGACGCGGGCACCGGTGGCCTTGACCTGGCCTATGAGGTCATGCGCGGCTACGACGCGCTGCTCATCGTCGATGTCTCCCAGCAGGGCGGCACACCGGGCACGCTGTACGTGATGGAGGCCGATGAGGAGTCGGTCCCCGGGGCGATCGAGGACGGGGACACGATCAACCCTCACAGCATGGATCCCCAGACGGTGCTCCGTTTCCTCAAGGCCGCCGGCGCCTGGCCGGGCCGCGTCGTCGTCGTGGCCTGCGAGCCCGGGGAGATCGAGGCGATGGGCTGGGGCCTATCTGACTCGGTGCGTGCGGCCGTCGACTGGGCGGTCGACGTTGTGCTGGAGACGGCCGGTGAGCTGCGGGCCGGCGCGGTCGTCACCTCCGCGGCGGAGGCCTGACCGCGGTGCATGAGCTCTCGCTGGCCAGCGCAATCGTCAACACGGTGGCCAAGCACGCCGCCGGCCGGCCCGTGGCGGTCGTCAACCTCCGCGTGGGCCGCCTGCGGCAGGTCATCCCGGACACGCTCGAGTTCTACTTCGAGTTCGTGGCCCGCGATAGTGTCTGCGAAGGCGCTCGCCTGGAGCAGGAGGTGATCGACGCCCGGCTGTGCTGCCGGCCGTGCAAGTACGAGTGGCCGATCGCGATTCCTGCTTTCCGCTGCCCGCGGTGCGGCGGCAGCGACGTCGCGATCGCCGCCGGAAACGAGTTTGAGGTCGAGTCAATCGAGATCGAGGAGGCCGCATGCATCGCGCCAAGGTGACGGTCGTCGAGGAGGCGCTGGACGCCAACAACACGATCGCCACCGCCAATCGGGCGGACTTCGATCGCCACGGGGTCACGGTGGTCAATTTCATGAGCGCGCCCGGGGCGGGCAAGACCGCGCTGCTCGAGCACGTCGGCGCCACCGTCGACGGTGTGCGCGTCGGAGTGCTGGAGGGCGACGTGCAGGGAGCGATGGACGCTGACCGGCTTGCCCATCTGCACATCCCGGTCATCCAGCTCAACACCGACTCGGGCTTTGGCGGCGAATGCCACCTCGACGCCAACATGGTCCGCACGGCCATTCCCGCCCTCCCCCTTCACGACATCGACCTGCTCATCGTCGAGAACGTCGGAAACCTGGTCTGTCCGGCAGAATTCAGGATCGGCGAGGACGCCCGGGTCATGGTCTGCTCGGTCACCGAGGGTGAGGACAAGCCCCTCAAGTACCCGCTCATGTTCCGGGCCTGCGAGCTGGTCATCATCAACAAGATCGACCTCCTCCCCCACCTCGACTTCGATCTCGACAAGCTGATCTACAACATCGATCAGGTCCACCCCGACGTCGAGCGGATCGTGCTCAGCGCTCGCACCGGGGAGGGCGTGTCAGAGTGGCGCGACTGGCTCGTGCGCGTGGCGAGGCGCCAGCCGGTCACGGCGTAGGCCATGTTCACCGGCACCGCTGCCGCCGGTCACATCCAGCCGCTCCTGGACGAGCGGACGCGGGCCAACCGCCAGTTCTTTGACCGGGAGGCGGCTCGCCTGGCCCAGGTCTGCCATCTCATGGCCGAGCGCTTTGCCCGCGGCGGACGGCTCGTCGCCGTTGGCCGCTCGCCCGCGGCCCGTTCAGACGCCCGCCATGTCGCCGTCGAGTTCGTCCACCCGGTGATCGTCGGCAAGCGCGCGCTCCCCGCCCTGGGTCTGGCCGGGGAGGGCGGCAACCTGTCGGCGCAGGTGGGGCTGGTGGGCCGGCCCGACGACATTGTCATCGGTTTTGAGGCCGACGACCCGGAGGTGGCCGGTGCGCTGCGGGTGGCTCGGGATCGCGGCTGCCTCACGCTGGCCTTCGCTGCCGGCTCCGGGGCCGAGCACGAGTTCCTGCCGCCATCCCCCGACCCGTCGGTGCGCCAGGAGCTGGTCGAGACGCTCTACCACGTTCTGTGGGAGCTCGTCCACGTGTTCTTTGAGCACCGGGGGCTGCTGAGCGGACGCCACGAGCGGACCCACCACAACGCCGGGGCGAGCAGCTTCCTCTATCCGTTCCTGGACGAGCGCGAAAACGAGCTCCAGCCCGTACTCGATGACGTGGCCCGCTCGGTGCTCATGAAATCCGAGGAGGTCGGCGCGCTGCGGGCCCAGACGCTGGGAGAGAACGACGCGGTTCTGCGTCGGGCCGGCGGCGCGTTGCGCGAGTGCTTCGCCCGGGGGGGACAGCTGCTTGCCCTCGGCAACGGCGGCTCGGCGACCGACGCGATGGACGCCGTGGCCGACTTCCGGGCAACCGCGGGCCGGTGGCAGGCGCGGGCCGCCATCGATCTGACTGAAGACGCGGGCATCATCACGGCCATCGCCAACGACATCGGCGTGGAGGCGATCTTCCTGCGCCAGGTGATCGCCTACGGCAGCGCCGGCGACGCGCTGCTCGCCCTGTCCACGTCAGGCAATTCGGCCAACGTGATCGCCGCGCTCGATCAGGCCCGCCGCCGCGGCCTCGTCACCGTGGCCATGGTCGGCTATGACGGTGGCCGGATCGCCTCGGAGGCGCTCGCCGACCACGTGGTCGTGACCCGCTCTGAGCACATCCCGCGCATCCAGGAGGCGCAGGCCAGCGCCTACCACGTCCTGCGGGAGCTGGTCGGGTGATTTCGGTGTCGGCTCCGGCGAGCGCGCGCCGCATCCGCGTGCGGGTGACCGGTGTTGTCCAGGGCGTCGGCTTTCGCCCCTACGTGTACCGGCTGGCCGGCCAGCTGGGCCTGAGCGGCTGGGTGCTCAACGACTCGCGCGGCGTTCTGCTCGAGGTCGAGGGCGGCTCGCGTGCCGTCGCCGAGTTCCTGCGCCGGCTCGGGCCGGAGGCACCCCCGCTGGCCATCGTCGACTCCGTCCACTCCTCCGAACGTCCGGTGGTCCCCGGTGAGGCGGCCGGGCCCTTCGAAATCCGCGCCAGCGACGGCGGTGGTGTGCCCGACGCCCCGGTCAGTGCCGACAGCGCCGCGTGCCCCGACTGCCTGCGCGAGCTGTGTGATCCGCAGGACCGCCGCTACCGCTATCCATTCATCAACTGCACTAACTGCGGCCCGCGGTTCACGATCGTGCGCGGCGTGCCCTACGACCGGCCGCTGACCTCGATGTCTGAGTTTCCGATGTGCGAGGCGTGCGAGGCCGAGTACGACGATCCCGGCGACCGGCGCTTTCACGCCCAGCCCAACGCCTGCCCCGTATGCGGGCCGTCGGTCGTGCTGGTGGCGCACGGCTCTGCCCATCGGCCGGGTGTGGCCGGGCGCCCCGGTTCGGGCGGCCCCGTGGCCCGGCCGGGCCGCGTGGTTCAGGCCCGGGGCCAGCCCGACCCGATCCGGGCTGCCGCCGTCGCCCTGTGCGATGGAGACATCGTGGCCATCAAGGGCATCGGCGGCTACCACCTGGCCTGCCGAGCCGACGACGAGCCGGTCGTCGCCCGGCTGCGCTCGCGCAAGCACCGGGAGGACAAGCCCTTTGCCCTGATGGTCGCGTCGGAGGCGGCCGCGTCGGCACTTGTGAGGCTGGGGGCAGCCGAGCGGGGGTTGCTCCACTCGCCGGCGCGGCCGATCGTGCTCGCCCCGCGCTCGGCACAGGCGCCGGTCGCCGCCTCGGTCGCCCCGCGGGCAAGGGAGCTGGGCGTGATGCTCCCCTACTCCCCGCTGCATCACCTGCTGGCCCACGATCTGGCTGGGCTCGGCGTCACGGCGCTCGTTCTGACCAGCGGCAACGTGTCCGACGAACCGATCGCCTATACCGACCCCGACGCGTTCGCGCGGCTGGGCCCCATCGCCGACCGCTTCCTGCTCCACGACCGGCCAATCGTGACCCGCACCGATGACTCGGTCGTCCGGGTCGTCGGGTGCGGCCCCGGCGAGCGGCCGCGCCCGCTCATGATCCGGCGCTCGCGCGGGTACGTTCCCGCCGCGCTCCCGCTGCCCGGCGGCACCCGGCGCGACGTCCTGGGGTGCGGCGCCGAGCTCAAGCACACCTTCTGCCTGGCCAAGGGCTCGCGGGCCTGGGTCAGCCATCACATCGGTGATCTGCGCAACTACGAGACCCTGCAGTCCTTCACCGAGGGTGTGTCACATTTCGAGCGCCTGTTCGCCGTTGAGCCGTCCGTTGTCGCGCACGACCTGCACCCCGAGTACCTCTCGACGAAGTACGGGCTCGAGCGCGAGGGCGTCCAGTTCGTTGGCGTGCAGCACCATCACGCTCATCTCGCCGCCTGCCTGGCCGAGCACGGCGAGACGGGCCCCGCCGTGGCCGCCATCTTCGACGGCACCGGCTACGGGACCGACGGGACGATCTGGGGCGGGGAGTTCCTGCTCGGCGACCTGGCCAGCTTCACCCGCGTGGGCTCGCTGCTGCCGGTACGGCTGCCCGGGGGGGAGCGGGCGATCCGCCAGCCCTGGCGCATGGCCTGTGCCTGGCTCAGCCAGCTGTCCGAGGCAGCGCCCGCCCTGCCCCCCACGCTGGCCGCCGCGGTCACCCCGCAGGCGTGGTCTTCGGTCGGCGGACTGGCCCAGACCGGCCTCAATTCGCCGCTGACCACATCGATGGGACGTCTGTTTGACGCGGTGGCCGCACTGTGCGGCGTGCGCCCGACGGTGAGCTACGAGGGTCAGGCGGCGATCGAGTTCGAGGCCGCCTGCACCGGGGAGACCGCCGCGGACCCCTACCCAATGCCGCTGGTCACCGGTCGCGACGGCTTTGCCCTTGATCCGCGGCCGCTGATCGCGGCGGTCATGGGCGATCTCGGTGCGGACGTCACGGTCGGGGTGATCGCCCGCCGCTTCCACGCCGCGGTCGCCGCCGCGACCGTCTGTGCGTGTGCGCGCGCGAGTGAGGCCGCCGGCGTCGACACCGTGGTCCTGTCGGGCGGGGTATTCCAGAACCGGCGCCTGCTCGAGACCTGCCTGGCCGGCCTGCGCTCACGCGGCCTCCGCGTGCTGGTCCCCGAGCTCCTGCCCGCCGGTGACGGGGGGATCGCCTTCGGCCAGGTCGCCGTGGCCGCGGCCAGGCTGCGAGAGGCGGCCTGATGCCGGCCTCATCCCAGCTCGCCGACGTGCTCTCGGCCTCGGTGTTCATCGACGGGGCCAACCGCGCCTTTGGCGAGTTGACCCCCGACCAGGTCCGCGCTCGCGCCGACGAGCTGCGCTCCGCGGTCGGCTTTGGCCCCACGGCTCGCGTCGCCCCCGTGGCCCGGGCGTGGCGCGAGCTGTCCATGGCCCTCGATCAGGCCGGCGCGGCGACGGTCTCCGCGCTCGAGCCAGCCCGGGTCTTGGAGCTGGCCGCGAAGACGTGGGTCGTGCCGCCTGGAGGGTCGCTGCTGTAATGGGCGCGTGGGCGACATGTCGGTGATCGGGGCGACCGCCGCCCGCGGTGTTACACCCGGTCTGCGCGCTTTCTGGGCCTCACTGGATCCCGGGCAGCGCCGGACGCTGACGATGATGGCCGCTGTTGTGCTCGGTCTGCACGTCGCTGGATTTTGGATCCTGTTCGTGCTCGTCGCCCCTAGCCACTATGCCCTGGGTAAGACGGGAGTGTTCACGGTCGGGATCGGAATGACCGCCTACACGCTCGGCCTGCGCCACGCGTTCGACGCCGACCACATCGCGGCCATCGACAACACGACGCGCAAGCTCATGTCCGAGGGCAAGCGTCCGCTAAGCGTGGGCTTCTGGTTCTCGCTGGGGCACTCCAGCATCGTGTTTGGCCTCGCCTTTCTCATCTCGGTCGGCGTTCGCTCGCTCGACGGACCGGTTCGCAACGGCCGCTCGGGGCTTCATCAGGCCTTCGGCACGATCGGCACCGGCATCTCCGGCGCCTTCCTGTACCTGATTGCGGCCCTCAATATCGTGATCCTGCTCGGGATCATCCGCGTCTTTCGGGAGATGAAGACCGGCCGTTACGACGAGGCAGCGCTCGAGCGCCAGCTCAACAGCCGCGGCTTCATGAACCGCATCTTCGGGCGGCTCACGCAGACCGTGACCCGCCCGCGCCAGATGTATCCGATCGGGGCGCTGTTCGGCCTCGGCTTCGACACCGCCACCGAGGTCGCCCTGCTCGTCATCGCCGGCAGCGCCGGCGCCGCCGGGCTCCCCTGGTACGCGGTGCTGTGCCTGCCGATCCTGTTCGCGGCCGGCATGTCGCTGATGGACTCGATCGACGGCTCGTTCGTGAACTTCGCCTACGACTGGGCGTTGTCCAAGCCGGTGCGCAAGGTCTTCTACAACCTGACCATCACCGGCCTGTCGGTGGCCATCGCCCTGGTCATCGGCACGATCGAGATCGGTGGCCTACTCGCCCACCGCCTGGCCTTGGCCGGCTCGTTCTGGTCCTGGCTGGAGGGCATCGACCTCAATGTGCTCGGGCTGGTCATCGTGGGCATGTTCGTGGCCACATGGCTGATCGCCCTATCGGTCTGGCGGTTCGGGCGAATCGAGGAGCGCTGGACCGCGCACCTCGGCGACGTCCAGTCGCGACCCTGAGTCGCCGCAGGCCAGCGTCCAGATCGAGCCGGCGTGGGCTTTAGTTGCGCCGCGGTGTGCCGATGAACGGTGAGATGTCTCGCCTCGCCGCCGCCGTGATCGCCGCGCTGTGGACGCCGGCACGCTCCTCCCGCGCCGTTTAGCCGACCATGAAACGCCCGCTCGCCCTTGTGTCGATCTGCGCCGTCCTGGCTCCGGCCACCGCCGCCGGGGCCACCCCTCAGGGCGCCCTGACCGGGCGGATCACCTACATCGGCTCCTCCACGCTGACGGTCCAGAGCGCCGGCCGCAGCGTCGGCGTGATCACCGCCCTGACCCGCACCGCCAACGCGGTGGCGGCAGGCAGTTGGCCGTACGTGTGGGGCGGCGGGCATGCGGAGGCCGGCGTGGCCAGCGTCGGCGGACGGGGGCCGGGCTACAACGGGCGCCGGCGAGGCTTCGATTGCTCGGGCTCGGTGGCCGCCGTCCTGGCCGGAGCCGCCCTGTGGCCGGCCGGAGCAGGCGTGCCCAGCGACCTGGGCGTGATCAGACAGCTTCTGGCCGCCGGAGTCATCGCCCGCGGCCCCGGGCGCGCCCCGAACGCGGTCAACCTCTACGACCACCCGGGCGTGCACATCTTCATGAGCATCGATGGCCGCTTCTTCGGTACGTCGGACGGCGGCGGGGGAAACCGCAAGGGCGGTCCCACGTGGCTTGACGACACCGCCGGCGACTCCTATAGCCGTGCCTTCAGGCGCTACCACTTCCTGCCCTCGGTGCTGCGCAATCACACGATCTATGGCCACAGCTACACCTTCCAGACCTTCGCTCACCCCGAGCTTGTCTTCGGGGCCGAGCTCGGCGACAAGGTGACCGTCGGCTACGCCCAGTGGAACACCGGCAGCATGGGCATCAAGGCGCTGGCCTATTCCGGCGCCAGGACGGCCACCGGGACCGTGACGGCGATGACCGGCTCGACGCTGACGGTCCAGACCGCCTCCGGGGCCAGCGTGACCCTCGCAACCTCACTGGTCAGTCAGCTGGTCAACGGCGTCCAGCCCGGCGACGGGGTGGCCATCACCTACGCCAAGGACGCCGCCGGGGGCTTGATTCCTCACGCCCTGCAGATCACCAGCTCGCCTCCGCCGGCGAACCCCACGGGCCCGGCTACGCCCACCGCGCCCGGGTCGCCCTCCGGTGACCCCGGGTCACCCGGCTCGACCACCTAAACGGCGGCCCCGGCGCGAGCCGGTGACTAGGCTCAGGCGATGGCCACCTCCGCCACCGGCACCACCGGCTACTTCGCTCAGCCCTTTCACCCTGTGCGGACGGCGTTTGACCGACTGGTCGGAGCTGCGCCCGGCGGTGGAGCGCTCGTCGTGCGCTGGCACGGGGAGACGGTGGTCAGTCTCTGCACCGGGACGACCGACCGTGCGGGACATCGTCCGTGGACGCCGGACTCCCTGGCCCTGAGCTTTTCCACCACCAAGGGGGCGGCCGCGGCGGTCGTTCACCGCCTGGCCGACCGCGGCCAGCTCGACTTCGACGAACCTGTGGCCACCTACTGGCCCGAGTTCCGGGCCGGCGGCAAGGGTCGGGTCACGGTGCGCCATCTGCTCACCCATCGCGCGGGCCTCTCCAACGTCCAAGCGGTGGCCCGGCGCGCCGAGGATCTCCTTGACCACGTGGCTATGGAGGACCGGCTGGCCGCTCGCGCGGTGGATGCGCCGACCCGCCGTTCCGCGTACCACGCCATCACGTACGGCTGGCTCGTCTCCGGCCTGGTCCGCCGTCTCACCGGCCGGGGCCTGCACGACAACATCCAGACCGAGATCGCGGGAACGCTCGGCACCGACGGCCTGCACATCGGCGCCCCGCCGGCCATCCGCGCCCGCGTGGCCGAACCCGTCGGGTCGGCGCTGCGCCAGCTGGGCTCGGCCGCCCGGTTGCTCGGGCCGGTCTGGACGCGCGTCGGCCCCACCCGCGCCGGCTACGAGGCCCTGCACATCTCCGGCTTTCACCGCCTGTTCGAGGGACCCGAGCCCCCGATCTGGTCAACCGAGATGCCGGCGGTCAACGGATATTTCAGCGCTGAGGGTCTGGCCCAGCTGTACGGCGCCCTGGCCGGCGGCGGCGCCGAGCCCGACGGTCCCCGGCTGCTCTCACAGGAAGCCGTGCACACGCTGGGCCGGGTCCAGGTGCGATCGAACGACGCCGTTCTCGGACTGCGCATGCGCTGGCGGCTGGGCTACCACCAGGCCTTCGGTGCCGGTAGCGTCGCCCCGTGGGCCTTCGGCCACTACGGTTACGGCGGTTCCGGCGGCTGGGCCGACCCCACGATTGGTCTCTCGCTCGGCTTTGTCACCAACCGGATCGGCTCGCTGACCACGCCGCTGGGCGACCTGACCCTGTTTCGCCTGAACAAGGCCGTGCGCGAGTGCGCGGCCCAGGCGAGCGGTCGTTGAGGCTCATCACCTGGAACGTGGCGCGCCGGACCAGCCGCCTGGCCGAGCAGGCCCAGGCGCTGGCCACGCGTTCACCCGATGTCGTCGCGCTGCAGGAGGTCACCCGGGGGACCGGTCCCCTGTGGACACGGGCGTTCGAGTTGCTGGGCCTGCCCTACGTCCGCTCCGGGTTTGCCTGCGGCTCGAGCCCGGGGTCGGGCTCTGGGTCGGGGTCGGGGTCGCGGTCGGGCTCAGCCGGGACGGGCTTGCCGGGAGCGGGGCGCCCCCCGGCGATGTGGGTGATGCTCGCCTCCCGGACTCCGGTGAGCGATCCCACCGTGACGCTCGATGTTCCCCGGCCCGAGTCGGCCGTCGGTGCGCGCGTTGAGAGTGACCTCGGGCCGGTCGAGGTCCACTGCGTGCATGTGCCCAACGCCGCCAACGGCTGGGTGAAGCCGAACACCCTGGCCGCCATCCGCGCCGGCCTCGAACTGGCTGGAGCGGTCCCCTCCGTGCTGTGTGGCGATCTCAACACCCCCCGCCGCGAGCTCCCCACCGGGGAGACGATCTCCTTTGCCCGCGACACCCACGGCCGCCTGCGCCCGGAGCGCGGCGAGGAGTGGGACAGCGCTGAGCTCGGCGTCGTTCCCGGCCTGAAGGAGCTCGGTTTCAGCGATGTGTTCCGCCGCCTGCACGGCTACGAGGCCCGCGAGCCGAGCTGGACCTGGAAGCGCATCGCTGGTCACGGCGGCGGCTGGCGCCTGGATCACATCTTCGCCTCCGCGCCGCTGCGCCCGGTGGCCTGCCGCTATCACCACGAATGGCGCGAGCACGATCTGAGTGACCACTCGGCGCTCGAGGCCGACTTCGCCTGACGCCGACCGACGCGGTGGGGGTCAGGCGCGACCGCTGACCATGACGGCGCTCGCCGGCGGGACCGGCACTCGGAGCGCGCCTTTCACCCGGCCCGCGGTGCCAACCCGCTGAGCTCCGGCCAGCACACCGGTCGTCGTGACCGGGCTGAAGCTCTGCCCGCCGAAGGTGACACCGCCGCTGGCGCCGAGACTGCTGGCCTGAAGGACCGTCCTCGACATTGTGGCGGGCACGGGAAGCCTGACGTCGACCGTCCGGCGCCTCAGGGTCTCGTTGATCAGCACGACGTGGACGACCCCGGCCGGGGTGCGGGTCGCCCAGACGTGAAGCCCGCGCGTTCCCGGCTGCGAGACACGGAGAAGCCGCGAGCCCGCGGGTGCGGCGAGAGCGAAGGTGAGCAGCCCGTAGTACACAGGACGCACCACGGCGCGCCACACGGACCCGCTGCGGCTCAGGCTGAACAGCTGACTCAACGAGTAGGGCCGGGTGTGGACGTTGACGCCGTCGACCCCGACCCGGGCCATCGCGAACAGCGTGTTCAACGCCCACAGCGCGGACGCGAACGTGTCGCTCACGCCGGCCTCACCACCGCATGACACGGAGTTGATCTCGTCCACTCGAAGCGCGCGGCCGCTGGTGTGGGCCGCCTTCACCGATGCCCTCAGGCTGCGCGCGAGACCGTCGCTCGCTGGGCCGGTGAGAAGGCCGTCGACGGAGTTCCTTGCCCCGGATCCGCAGTGCTTGAGGGGATAGCGATGCACGGTGACCAGCCTGACCCGCGGCTCTGCGCGCAGGAAGCGGCTCAGATAGGGCAGCCATTTGTCCGAGCCGACGCTGGGGCCGGCCAGGGCGACTGCGGGCAGGCCACCCGTCACCCTTGAGTACGTGCGAGCGAAGGCGGCAAAGCGTTGGCCCGTGTTGTCTGCGGTCCCGGACCGGGTGAGCGCGGGCAGCGTCCGGTAGAGCTCGGGTTCGTTACCGGGCTCCAGTCCCAGGATCCACCGGCGACCGATCCCGTCCACGACTTCCCGGGCTTCGGTCCCCGCCACCCGCCGGCTGCCCGACTGGAGATTGATCCCCACGATCAGCCGAGCGTCAGTGGCCTGAGCGAGATCGCGCACCTCCCTCAGCCATGCCGGCGTGAGGGAATAGCGAAGCCCCGGCGGGGGGCGCACGCCTCGAATCGGCCACCAGCTCCAATCGGTGCTGTCGCCCCCGATGCGCAGAACGGGCCGTGCGCCCGGACTCAGATTGCGGATCAGCTGGGCCAGGACGGGATCGAACGGGCCGATCGGACCCCCCGCCGTGGTCAGGCCATCCAGCTCCATCGACAGCCCGACAAAGCCCGCGGGGATCGTCCTCACTGCCCGCCAAGTGACGGTGACCGCAGTGGCTGTGGCGGGCGCGCCCCGGGGGCCCGGCGTACCTCCGCCCGCGCGGCCCGGGCCGCTTCCGCGTGGGCCGATGAGGACCAACGCCGCCACCAGCAGCGCTGTGAGCGAGGCCATGACCAGACCGATGCGAGCTGTGTTTCGGGCCAGACCGGGTATGCAACCACTTCCGTGCACAGGCGGTCCTCAGCGCGACCACGACCGGGGACCGCGCCGTCCGGCGTCGCCGCGGGTTTCCGGGCCGCGCCGTTGCGGTGGCGCGGCGGGTTTCCGGGCCACGCCGTCCGGCGTCACCGCGGGTTTGCCGGAGAGCGGCCCCAGCGGCCGCGCCGGCCGGTGCCCGCCCGAGCTGCAAATCGGAGAAAAGTCAAAACAGGCCCGCGGGTTTTCTCCAGACGGTGTCGCCTGCGCGACATGGAGAGAAAACCCGGGCGGATTAGCTCGGCTTTTCTCCGATTTGCCCCGCGCTTGGCCCGCCGCAACGGATCATTACCAGGGGACCATCAACCCCTCAGGGCGGCGGCCATCGACAAGCGGAGCTCGCCGACGACCATCTCGTCGCCCGAGGCCATCTCCGTGCCCCACGACAGCGGCTGCGGTCCGGGCGGCGCGATGGTCACACCGATCCGTTGCTCGTTGACTGCGCTCGCGCGAACTGCTGCCCGCCGAGCCGGATTTGAGGTCCTCGAGGCGGTGACGGCGACAGGTCCCACGGGTTCCGTTGGGATCTCAGCTCAGCCGCCCGTTGACCCCGCGCACGAGCAGGGCGCCTCCGGACAGCGGGCCCGACACCGACCAAGCATTCACCCGGCGCGTGAGGCTGGCGCGCGGGATCGCGCGGAGACGGCTAAGACGCCTTCTGCGGCGCCGGGACGCTGTCGCGCAACAACATGCGCAGGATGGGCTCGGCGCTCCGCGTGCGGGGATCCTGACCGGTGATCAGGTCCAGGTAGATGTAGGACTCGATCAGCCGCACGATCACGTAGGCCAGGTCGTGTAGGTCGACCGGCAGTTCCAGGCGACCGGCTCGCGCCTCCTCCTCGAGGAGCTCCTGGACGGCGGCGATTAGCCGGGGCTGAAAGCTCGTCTCGTGGCGAGTGAGCAGGCGCATGGCGTATTCGCCCTCGTCGGCCAGCCAGCGTTGCATGCCGCGATCAGCGATCACGATCTCGATGAACCGGGTCGTCACCTGCACGATCCGCTCAGCCCCCGACCCCGCGGTCTCGGCACGGGCAGCACCGAGCGCGCGCTCGGCCAACGACCAGAGGACCTCAACGAGCAGGCGGTCGCGCGAGCCGATCCACCGATAGAGCGTCACGCGGTTGACCCCCAGCCGGTCGGCCAGCGCGCTCATGTCGATGCGCTCTCCGGCCCGAAAGCTGTGGCGACCCAATCGCAGGGCGTCCGCAAGCGTGGGCCGGGCCGTGGTGGACACGAACCCAGGATGGCATAGGCCCTCCCGGCCAGCGCAACATTTGAGGACTTGTGTTGCATTTCTCGCTGAGCGGTGTACCTGAGGAACCACGGCCTGACCTGACCCGGAAGGAATGAGACATGGCAGCGACGAGCTCAGAACTGGCGTCGACAAGCGACTTCTACACCCTCGAGGCGGTTCTGCCCGACCGCGACCGGGCGCTGCTCGCCGAGGTCAGGGCGTTCATGCGCGAGGAGGTCGGCCCGATCATCAACGACTACTGGACGCGGGAGGAGTTCCCCCATCAGGTCTTCCCTCGCATGGCCGAAATCGGCATGGGCGGCCTCGCCCTCGAGGGCTACGGCTGCGCGAACCGGGGAGTCGTCGTCGACGGCTTCGTGGCCATGGAGATGGCCGCCGTCGATTGCTCGGTGGCCACCGGCCTGGGCGTGCACAACCATCTGGCCATGGGCTCGATCCATCACTGCGGCTCGGAGGAGCAGAAGGAGCAGTGGTTGCCGGGGATGGCCCGGCTGGAAACGATCGGTGCCTTCGGGCTCACCGAGCCCGAGGTCGGCTCGGGCGCGGCCCGCGGGCTCAAGACCACCGCGCGACGCGATGGCGACACCTGGATCCTCAACGGCGCCAAACGCTGGATTGGCAATGCCACGTTCGCTGATGTGGTCGTCATCTGGGCGCGCGACGAAGCCGACGATCAGGTCAAGGGCTTCCTCGTGCCCAAGGACACGCCGGGCTTCTCGCCCGAGAAGATGACCGGAAAGATCGCGCTGCGCGCGGTGCAAAGCGCCGAGATCACTCTCACCGACGTCGAGGTGTCCGAGAGCCAGAGGTTGGCCAAGGCCAACACGTTCATGGACACCGCCGGCATCCTCACCCAATCGCGTATTGCCGTGGCCTGGGAGGCGGTCGGCTGCGCCCGTGGCGCCTACGAGGTCGCCCTGCGCTACGCGGGGGAGCGCGAGCAGTTCGGTCGGCCGATCGCCAGGTTCCAGCTCGTTCAGGATCTGCTGGCCCGCATGCTCGGCAACATCGTTGCCTGTCAGTCCATGGCTCTGCGCCTCAGCCAGCTGGCCGAGGCCGGGCAGGCCGGGGTCCAGCATGCCTCGTTGGCCAAGGCGTTCTGCACGGCCCGAATGCGAGAGACGACCGGCTGGGCCCGCGAGCTGCTGGCCGGCAATGGCATCCTGCTCGAGTACGACGTGGCCCGGTTCGTGGCCGACTCGGAGGCCATCTACTCCTACGAGGGCACCCGGGAGATCAACTCCCTGATCGTCGGCCTGGCCATCACCGGCGAGTCCGCCTTCGTCGGCAAGTGAGCCGCGCGATGACCAGCGCCGCCCTCAATGTCCTCGACGAGCTGTACCTGCACCTCAACCGCCCGGAGGAGCCGTGGAGCGTGCACCTCGAGATCCGCGTCGCGGGACAGATCGAGCGTGACCGGCTGGAGGCGGCGGTCCATGAAGCGGCGCGGCGACATCCGTTGGCGCGCGCCCGCCTGGCCCCCGCTCGCGCGACCGACGTTCGCTACCGCTGGGAGATCGCCGACGAGCTCTCCGCGGTTGACCTCGTGGAGGTGACCGGCGCCGATGACACCGAGCTGGACGCGGCGCGCGCGGAGCTGCTCAGCCGCACGCCGGACCTGGACACGCCCGGGCCGTTCGCCGTGCTGCTGTTCCATTCCTCGTCCGGCGATGTGATCGTCCTGAATCTCCACCACGCTGCCGGCGATGGCTTGTCGGCCCTGCGCCTCATGGGCTCGATCGCGCGCGCCTACGGCGGTGCCGACGATCCGGTGCCCGACGTGGATCCCCTGGCGGTACGAGACATTGACGCCCTCAGCACCGCCGACTCGGTCCGGGAGCGTGTCGGCCGCGGACGAGCCGCGCTCGGCTATCTGGGCCGCGGCGTTGACAGCCCGACGCGGATCGTGGGTCACGGTGGCAGTGAGCGACCCGGCTACGGCTTTGCGCTGACCAGCTTCTCCCGTGAGGAGGTCACCAGGCTGACCGAGGCCCGGGAGGATGGCGCCACGCTCAACGACGTCCTGCTCGCGGGGCTGGCGGTGACGATCCGGCGTTGGAACGAGCGCCATGACGACAGCGGCGGAGACTCGATCTACCTGATGATGCCGATCAACCTGCGGCCGCCCGAGTGGCGGCTGGAGATAGTGGGCAACTTCGCCTCCTACGTGAGCGTTCGGATCGGAGGGCGCCATCAGGGATCGTTGCGCCAGGCCGTCGCCGGGGCAGCCGAGAGCACGCGGCGCGTCAAGGACGGCGCGGTGGCCGGACTGATCGTTGAGCTGTTCACCGCCCCCACCCTGCTTCCCACCGGTCTCAAGCAGCGGATGCAGAGTCTCATCCCGCTCACCGGGAACGTCGTGGTGGACACGGCGGTGCTGTCGAATCTCGGGCGCGTCACCGAGGTTCCGGTGCTGGGCGACGCCGGGCCGGTGCAGGAGCTGTACTTCTCCCCGCCCGGTCGGATGCCGCTCGGGGCCTCGCTGGGCGCGGCCACCCTGGGTGACCGGCTGTTCGTCACGCTGCGCTACCGCCATCCGCTGTTTGACGCCATAGCCGCCGAGGAGTTCGTGGACCTCTTCCGGCAGGTGCTGCTTGATTGGTAGCGGAGCCGGAAGACCGGGGTCATTCGCCCCGGATGTGGGTAGGTGAGAAGAAGACCGACAGCGAGGAGAGGACGGTCCATGCAGAACGCAACTTCGCCCAGCGGACGGCGCACCGACCAGAGGTCGGCCCCCGACACCACCCAGACCGATAGCGACAAGCCCGCAGCCCACGACACCGCCCCGACCGACAGCCACAAGCCCTCGGCCCACGGCACCACCCAGGCTGAGCGCCACGCCGAGCAGGCGCGGGAGAAGATGGCCGACCGCCGTCAGGATCAGTCGGGCGTCTCCGGCTGGGTGGCCGGTCGGGCCTCTGAGTGGACACTGGATGGTCCCGACTACGACTTCATGGCCAAGCAGAAGTTCCTGTGGAACGCGCTCATGGACTACTGGTTCCGGATGGAGATCGGGGGCTGGGAGAACATCCCGGAGGCTCCAGTGCTGCTGGTCGGCGTCCACTCCGGCGCCCCGTTCGTGTGGGACGCGTGGACAATCGGCGCCCAGTGGTGGCGGCGCTACGGTGCCGATCGCCCGCTGCACGGCACGGCCCACGACGCGCTCATGGCCCTGCCCGGAGTGGGCGCCTACTTCCGGCGTATGGGCGTCCTGCCCGCCGCCTCGGACAGCATCGCCTCCGCGCTGGCCGGGGGCCACGACGTCGCCCTGTGGCCCGGCGGCGAGCGCGACTCCCTGCGCCCCTGGACTCAGCGGGACCAGGCCGTGCTGGCCGGCCGCACCGGCTTCGTCAAGCTGGCCATCCGCAGCGGCGTGCCGATCGTGCCCATCTCGACGGTGGGCGGTCCCGATTCGATGCCCGTGCTGGCCCGCGGTCGGCGTCTGGCCAAGTGGCTGGCCCTGGATAAGGTGGCGCGGCTGAAGATGTTCCCGATCGCCATCCAGGCCCCGTGGGGGATCTCCCCGGCCCTGCTGCCCGAGATCCCGCTGCCGACCAAGATCCGCACCGCGTTTCAGGAGCCGGTACACGTCGACACCGAACCCGAGCGCGCCGAGGACCAGGGCTACGTGGAGGCCATGTACGAGGAGGTCCAGAATCGCATCCAGCGCGGGATGGACGCGCTGGCCCGCCGCCGCCGACTGCCGCTGTTCGGCTGACCGAGCGGGATGATGCCGGCCAAGGCGCAGGAGGATTCACAGGCGACGCACGGCCCGGCGGCGAGCGGCGCGCGGTTTGCCTTTCGCTTCACCCCCGCCTACCGCCGCGCCGCCCGCCTGTTCGGGGTCACGCCGGACAAGGCCTGGATCGAGGTCGACGGCGAGAGTCTCAACGCCCGCTTTGGTCACTGGAGGCTGCGTACGCTGCTGGCCAACATCCGCGCGGTCGAGATCACCGGCCCGTATGCCTTTCTCAAAACGGCCGGTCCGGCTCACCTGGGCATCACCGACCGGGGCCTGACGTTCGCCACCAACGGAGATCGCGGCGTACTGATCACCTTTCGCCAACCCGTACCCGGTATTGCGCCGACGAGGCGGCTGCGCCATCCCGAGCTGACGGTCACCGTCGCCGACGTCGACGGCCTGGCGTCCCTGCTGCGCGAGCGGATCGGGCCGTAGACGGTGTGTCCGCTGCCGGGTGGGCGGGTACTCATGGTTACGCAAACCTCTGATCGGGCACGACGAGAGCAGAGACCGGGTTACTAAGGAGGAGCGGAAATGTCCACTGCCGCAATCATCGTCATCGTCGTTGTTGTTGTACTGGTACTTGTCGGGCTGTTCGTGTTGATGCCTCGGATGCGCGCGCGGGCCCGGGTGAGACGGCAGGAGTCCGAGCTGGAGCGCCGCCGTGATGAGGCCGCCGGAGAGCACCGCGCCGAGGCCGAGAATCGCCAGCGCCAGGCCGAAGAGGCCGAACAACGTGCCCGTATCGCCGAGCAGGAAGCACAGCGCGACCGCGCTGAGGCACAGCTCAAGCAGGAGCAGGCCAACCTGCACGAGCGCGGCATGGCCGACGAGCAGCTCATTGGTGAAGATGAGCGCCAGGACTTCGCCGGCACCTCCGCGGTTCCAGCGGGTGAGGCGGCTGGATCCGCTGACGGGCAGGGCGAGCGGACCAGCGCCTACGACGAGGGTCGCCGGGCCGCGAACGATCCGGAGCGCGCCGCGGACTTTCAGGCAGGGCGCCAGCGCGAGCAGTCCTAGCCCTTGAAGGGGCGTCCTGGGGAGACGTGGCGAATCCTCGTGCCCCCAGCGGGAACGTAGACACGCCACCCTTTCGGGGCACCCGCTGGGAGCCCCGCCCGTCGAAAACCGTCGGCTCGATACAGCTCCTCCCGCCGAGACATAGATACCTAAGCATTTGTCGATGGCTTCGCTTAGACTCATTGAGCAATGGCTATCACTCTCACCCAGCTGACGGCCTTTCTCGCCGTCGTCCGGGGTGGGTCGGTGACGGCGGCCGCGGACGAGCTCATCGTCACCCAACCGTCGGTCTCCTCGGCGATCACGGCGCTGAGCCGGGAGCTGGGGTGCGATCTGTTCCAACGCGCCGGCCGGGGCATCCGGCTCACCGAGGCCGGTCAGGCCTTCGCCCCGTACGCGACCGATGTCATCGGCCTGCTGCACCGAGGTCGTCAGAGCGCGCGTGAAGCGGCCAGCGCGTCGGCGCGCAAGCTGCAGATAGCCGCGGTGACGACCGCGGCCGAGTCCTTCGTGCCACCCCTGATGCGGGCCTTTTCCGATGAGCATCCCGATATCGAGCTCACGCTGGCCGTCGGCAACCGCGAGCATGTGCTCGATCGCGTCCGCACGCACGCCGTCGATGTGGCCATCTCGGGCACGCCTCCCTGCGAGGCGACTGGCCTGCTCGCCGACCCGTTGATCGCCAACGAGATCGTCTGCATCACCGCCCCCGATGATCCGGCCGTGGCCGGCGACCCGCTCGAGCCGGGCGAGCTCGCCCCGCGCACCTGGCTGCTACGCGAGCCGGGCTCGGGCACCCGTGTGCTCAACGAGCAGTTCCTGGCCGACCATGGCCTGCACCCGAGCACGCTCACGCTGGGATCAAACGGCGCGATCAAGCAGGCCGCGCGGGCCGGCCTTGGCGTCTCGCTCCTCTCCCGCGCAGCGGTTGAAGCCGAGCTGGAATCGGGCCGGCTCGCCGAGCTCCGCCTGGAACACGCGCCCGCGCCACGTCCGTGGTTCGTGATCCGCTCGGCGGTCGGCCCGGGGCGGCCCAGTGTCGAGGCCTTCGTCGCGTTCCTCCGGGCGGCGTCACCCCACCTGCCTCAGGTCTGAGCCAGCCCCGCGTTGAGCTTCAGCCGGGCGCCCGCGCGCTGATCTGCCTCGGCGCCTGACGATCGGTACGCGTGTCGCTGGCACCGACGGCGACCGCCGCGCTGGCGTTGACGAGCTGGTAGAGCACGAGCAGTTGGGTAATGGCCAGTGACTCGGAGCGATGCAGCTCCGTGCCGATCGTGAACTCGCCCAGGCGATCGGTCCGCAGGTGGCTGGCGAAGTGCATGCGTTCCCAGATGACCTCCTGAATCGCCGCGCTACGACCGGCGGTGATCGTGCCCGGAACCCAGAGCGACGTCTCCGGACCCTCGTCGGCGAGCTCGATTCCCTCGGTTGCGTCGACGAGCGGTGACAGGTCAGGATGGGCGATCCCGGGGCGCATGACCAGCCGGGCGGAGAGGTGATCCTGATCCCCGTGGTCGGTCGGTGTAAAGGAGATGGCGATGTCGGCGTAACGCCGCTGGGGCCGGATGTAGGCCTCGGCATCCGCCTCGCGCCGGTCGAGCTCGTCGAGCACCTGGTCGGTCGTGTACCCGCGGCGCGTACAGTCGCGCTGGACCTTCCACCGGCGCCGTAGGTCCTCCGGGGGATCGAGGAACACCCGCACGTCGTAGGTCTCGCGCATCGCCGGTGTGTGGAACCCCAGCATTCCCTCGACGATCACGAACTGAGCCGGAGCGAGGTATGTGGCGGCGGCGAAGGAGCCGTCTTGGTGCCGGTAGACCGGAGCGAGGATCGCTTCACCGGCGCGGAGGTGGCGCAGATGCTGCTCGAGGAGGTCGAGGTGATTGCCCGCCGGATCCAAGGGCGTGAGGCCCCGCTCAGCTCGCTCTCCCCGGTCATAACGGTGGTAGCTGTCGGCCGCTACGTGCGTGGCCTGGCTCTCTCCCAGGATCCGCACCAGCCCGCGGGTCAGCGTCGTCTTTCCGGCCGCCGAATCACCGACGATGCCCAGCATGATCGGACGCGTCACGACCAGCCGACCGTATCGCCATGGTCGAAAGCCGCTGACACGAGGTGGATGGGCCGGCGTTGCCCCACTCCCGTGGCCGCGCGCACGACGGCCGCGCCGGTCGGCGCCGCCGCCACGCGGGGGACGAGATCGATGACAGATTCCTGCGCGCAATACACGATGTCGGGAGCCATCCCCGTCGACCGTAGGACTGCGGCGTTGGCGCTTTTCGCCAGGGCCTCGAGGGCCGAGGAATGGGCGCGCGCCACGGACTCGGCGACGTACGCCGCGTCACTGCGCTCGCCGGTGAGGGCGGCACAGATCCGGCCGGCGACGTAGACGTCTTCCAGCGCGACGGCACCGTCGGTCCCCGAGCACACGATTTGCACCGTGCCCTCGGTGGCCCAGGCGCCCGCCTGGAGCGCGGCCACGACGGCTCCGAGATTGAGCAGGCAGGCGAGCACCACTGTGGCGGCCTGCTCAGCGGCGGCCACGATCGCGGGTGCGCCGTTCGTGGTGGCCAGCACGAGACTCCCGCCGCTGCGCTGGGACAGCTCGAGCGGGGAATTGCCAAAGTCAAAGCCCGCGGGGCGCCGGCAGTTACGCTCGCCGGCCAGGAGCCGTCCCGACGCGCGCCAGCCGGCGGCCTGCTCGACGCTCTCGACCAACACAACCTCGGCAAAGCCGAGATACAGCGCTGTGGTCGCCGTCGAGGTGGCTCGCAGCACGTCGATGACGACCGTCAGGTCGGCTGGACGCAGCTCGGCCCGCGTGAAGGCGACGTCGATCACTGCGCCAGCCTGCGCCAGGTCAGCGCCAGCCTGCGCCAGGTCAGCGCCAGCCTGCGCCGGGTCATCGCCGTGTGGGTCGCATCGGCGTCGAGACTAGGGGGCGAGCGTGCGCCGAACCATCACATCCCGCCGACGATCGGTAGGCGTCTGGCTATAGGTGGTTTCGCCCGAGGCCGGTCCACCCCGAGCCTACGGAGAGACAGATAGATGGATGCCAATGGCTTGATGGCAAATCCGTCTTGATCTCTATAGGTCCGGCCGCGTACCGTGGCGCCGATGAATGGCCTTGAGCACCACGCCCCCACTCCGTTTGCGCCCGTGGGCAGCTCGCCCCAGGCGCCGACCAACGGCAAGAAGAAGGACCGCTGGGCCTCGGGCGTCACTCCGTACGCGGAGATGGGCTACTGGCGGCCCGACTACGAGCCCCAGGACACCGACATCCTGGCCGCCTTTCGCATCACCCCCCAGCCGGGCGTCGATGCGATCGAGGCGGCGGCCGCCGTCGCCGGGGAGTCTTCCACGGCGACGTGGACAGTCGTGTGGACCGACCGGCTCACCGCCCATGAGAACTACCAGGCCAAGGCCTATGAGGTCACTCCGGTGCCCGGGCGCGACAACGAGTACATCGCCAAGATCGCCTACGACATCGACCTCTTCGAGGAGGGCTCGATCGCGAACCTGACGTCGTCGATCATCGGCAACGTGTTTGGCTTCAAGGCCCTGCAGGCCCTGCGCCTGGAGGACCTGCGGATCCCGCCGCACTATGTCAAGACCTTCCAAGGTCCCCCGCACGGGATCGTGATGGAGCGGGAGTACCTGGACAAGTTCGGCCGCCCGCTACTGGGCGCCACCGTCAAGCCCAAGCTCGGCCTGTCGGCCAAGAACTACGGGCGGGTCGTATTCGAGGCGCTGCGCGGCGGTCTGGACTTCACCAAAGACGACGAGAACATCAACTCGCAGCCATTCATGCGCTGGCGCGATCGCTACCTGTACGCGATCGAGGCGGTCAATCGCGCCTCGGGCGCGGCGGGCGAGATCAAGGGTCACTACATGAACGTGACCGCGGCGACCATGGAGGAAATGTACGAGCGCGCCGAGTTCGCCAAGGAACTCGGCAGCGTGATCATCATGATGGACCTGACCGTCGGATTCACGGCCATGCAATCGATGTCGAAGTGGGCGCGGCGCAACGGGCTGATCCTCCATCTGCACCGGGCCGGTCACGGCACCTATACCCGCCAGAAGAACCACGGCGTGTCCTTCCGCGTCATCGCCAAATGGTGCCGCCTGCTCGGGGTCGACCACATCCACGCCGGCACGGTGGTCGGCAAGCTCGAGGGTGACCCGGCGATGATCAGGGGTTATTACGACACGCTGCGCCTCAACTACGTCCCGGAGAACCCGGAGAACGGGATCTACTTCGACCAGGACTGGGCCTGGCTGCCCGCCGTGATGCCGGTGGCCTCGGGCGGGATTCATGCGGGCCAGATGCACCAGCTGCTTGGTCATCTCGGCGAGGACGTCGTGCTGCAGTTCGGCGGCGGGACAATCGGGCACCCGATGGGCATCGGTGCCGGGGCCACGGCCAACCGCGTCGCCGTCGAAGCGATCATCCAGGCCCGTAACGAGGGGCGTGACTACTTTCAGGAGGGGCCCGACATCCTCGAGCACGCGGCCAGAGGCTGCCCCGAGCTCAATGCGGCGCTGCAGGTGTGGAAGGACGTCACCTTCGATTTTCAGTCCACCGACACGCCCGACTTCGTGGTCACACCCACCCTGGGCTGACCCCCCGACCGAGAGGAGACACGTCATGCGCGTCACCCAGGGGACGTTCTCGTTTCTCCCCGACTTCACCGACGAGCAGATCGCGGCGCAGATCCGCTATGCGCTCGACCATGGATGGTCGATGGCCATCGAGTACACCGACGATCCTCATCCACGCAACTCCTACTGGGAAATGTGGGGGGCGCCCATGTTCGATCTGCCGGTGGCGGAGGCCCGCGCCGTGCTGGGCGAGGTGCGGGGCTGCCGTGAGGCCCACCCCCATCACTACGTGAAGCTGATCGCCTATGACGCCTCCCGCGGGAGGCAGACGACGGCGCTGAGCTTTATCGTCGGCCGGCCCCCGCACGAGCCCGGCTTCCGACTCGAGCGCAGCGAGGCACACGACCGCGTCATGCGCTACGGCCTGCATTCATACGCGACCGAGCAGCCGGAGGGCATGCGCTACCGAAACGGCACCGCTTCATGACCGCCGTGGCTCGGCCTCAGGCCACGACGATCGACGCGCAGGCGGTCCTCGCCGGGGCAGATCTCGAAGCGGTGCTCGGTCAGCTCGACCGCGACCTCGTCGCCCTGGCCCCGGTGAAAACCCGTATTCGCGAGATCGCGGCGCTGCTCGTGATCGATCAGCTGCGCCGTCAGGCGGGTCTGAGCTCGACGCGTCCAACGCTGCACATGTCGTTCACGGGCAACCCGGGGACGGGCAAGACGACGGTGGCCATGCGGATGGCCGACCTGCTCCATCGTCTCGGCTACATCGAACACAATCATCTTGTCGCGGTCACGCGTGATGACCTCGTCGGTCAATACGTCGGCCACACCGCGCCCAAGACACGAGAGGTGCTCAAACGCGCCTACGGTGGCGTGCTGTTCATCGATGAGGCGTACTACCTCTACCGCCCCGAGAACGAGCGGGATTACGGTGTCGAGGCTGTCGAGATCCTGCTCCAGGTGATGGAGAACGAGCGCGACCGGCTGGTCGTGATCCTGGCCGGCTACGCCGATCGCATGGATGACTTCTTCCGTCTCAACCCGGGCATGTCCTCACGGGTCGCTCACCACATCGACTTCCCTGATTACAGCGCCGACGAGCTGCTGTCGATCGGACGGCGAATGCTCGACCGGGAGGCCTACGCGCTCACGCCTGAGGCCGACGCGGCCTTTCGCTCATACCTGACGCGCCGTCTGCGACGGCCGCGCTTTGCCCATGGACGCAGCGTGCGCAACGCGATCGAGCGGGCCCGCCTCCGGCACGCCGGGCGAATCTACGATCTCGCCCGCGCGGGAGGGGAATTGACCGTAGACCAATTGAGGCACATCGAGGCGCAGGACATACTGGGCAGCAGGGTGTTTGACGACAGCGACGGTCATCAGGAGCACGCCGCTTCCCACTGCCCACCGCCCACGGCGGTCGGGGCGTGAACCCGCGTCCCGTGATCCTCGGTGTCGTCGGTGACTCGGCGGCCGGGAAGACGACGATCACCCGCGGCCTCGTGCGGGTGCTCGGCGAGGACAACGTCTCCCACATCTGCATCGACGACTACCACCGCTACGACCGAAAGCAGCGGGCCGAGCGAGCGATCACGCCCCTGCATCCCGACTGCAACTACATCGACGTGCTCAGCCAGCACCTCAAGCACCTACGCGCCGGCGACCCCATCCTCAAGCCGGTCTACCGCCACCAGGACGGCACGTTCGGCGCGCCCGTGTACATCCAGCCTCAGCGCTTCACCGTCATCGAGGGGTTGCTTGGCTACTACCTACCGGAGATGCGCGAGATCTACGACGTGCGCGTGTTTCTCAATCCGCCCGAGGAGCTCCGCCGCCAGTGGAAGGTGCAGCGCGACTGCTCGCGACGGGGCTACACGACCGACCAGGTGCTGGCCGAGCTGGATCGGCGCGGAGCTGATTCCGAGGCGTTCATCCGTCCCCAGCGCCGCCATGCCGACATGCTCGTGTCGTTCCGGCCCCCCGCAGACACCGATGGTGACCCCACCCATCTCGACGCGCAACTCACGCTGCGCGACGGCCTCCCCCATCCGGATCTCACGCCGTTCACGCAGGACGAGCCGCTGACCCTGGTCGAGCGCGAGGGCGAGCGTGTCCTGTTCATCCCCGGGGTGATGGATCCCGAACACGCCGCCGCGATCGAGGAGACCATCTGGGAGCGGATGCGCTTCGCCACCCACCTCCGGGCTCGCCGTCTGGGGGAATTTACGATCGGCACCGAGCTCTACCGCTCGGAGTCGCTCGCCCTCGTCCAGCTGCTGATCCTCTACCACCTGGTGACGGCTCGGGCCACGGTGGCCCTGGGCGGCGACGGCCTGCGCAGCGCCGACGGGACACGGCTTGCGCCGGAGAGCGCAGCCCTGCCGTCCTAGCCCGCGGCGACACGCCTCGAGCTGTACCAGCTCTCTTACAAAATCCATCCGGAAGGCTGATCTATGGGCGGCCTTTGCTCACTAACGTGCTGAGCAATCCGAAAGGCAGATCATGACCATCTACTCCCTACATATCCCCCCCGCCACCGCCGATCCGGTGGTCCCCGCCCTGCCCACCCGCCCGGCGCTTTCCGCGCTCTCGCCCGAGGCCTTCCCCGCACTGGCCGACCACATCGATGAGCGCGACCGGCCAATTCTGGCCATGCTCATGGCCGGCGATCATCCCGATGCCATCGCCGCCCGGATGGGAATCAGCGCCCGGGCCCTGAGGCTGCGGCGACAGGCGCTCACCGCCCGTCTGGCGCCCACTCTCAGCATCCAGGCGTCGGCACCGCAGGCGGCCGAGCGGCCGGCGCGTCCGCGCCTTAGCCACCACGCGGCCACGCCCTCCGTCCGGAGCCGTCGACGGTCCGTCGGGACGCCGCCCGGGGTCCGCCGCCGCGGCGCAGATCCGGGTGTTCCCATCCGACGCATCGCCACCTGATCGGACCGCCCCCGTGCTCGGCTCGATCCGGACGCCTCCGTGCTCGGCTCGATCCTGACCTTCAGCGCGGCCGCGGGCTACCCGCTGCTCTTCCTGCTCGTCATGGCCGAGTCCGGGGGCGTCCCGGTACCGGGAGAGACGGCGCTCATCGCCGCCGCCGCCTTTGCCGCCAGCGGCACGCTGTCGCTGCCGCTGGTCATCGCCGTGGCGGCAGTGGCCGCGATCGTCGGCGACAACCTCGGCTTCGCTGTCGCCCGGAGATTCGGCCCGGGCCTGCTCCGGCGCCCCGGGCCGTTCGCTCGCCATCGCCGGGCCGCCGCTGAGCTCGGCGAGCCCTTCTTTGGCCGTCACGGTGCCAAGGCAGTGTTCCTGGGCCGCTGGTTCATCGGCCTGCGCACGTGGACGAGCTGGCTGGCCGGCGCCTCCGGGATGAGCTGGCCGCGCTTCGTGCTCTGGAACGCGCTGGGCGGAATCGGCTGGGCCACCTCGGTCGGGCTGGTCGCCTACCTGGTCGGGCAGAGTTCGGGGACGGCCTTCACGCTCATCGGGCTGGCCGGGATGGTCGCCCTCCCGCCGGTCGCGGGCCTCGTGCTGGCCCGGCGGCGCCGCGTTCTGCAACCGCAGACCTACCGGCCCTGATGATCAGACGGTCCGACCGAGCCCTAGTACGACGAGGCCCAAGGCCGCCGCCAGCACGGTATCGGCGTGCTCGCCCACCGGCGGGCGGCGCTCACTGGCTGATCGCTGCGCCGTGAATCCGGCCGGTCGGCAGCGTACGCGGTCGGCGCGGACGACCGTTGCCGCTCGAGTGCGCCAGGCTGATCACCCCGCCGCGGCTCAGACCCGCGGCGGGGGCGGCGCGATGCGTGGATAGCGTAGGTTGCGCCGGTCATCGCGATTCTCCCAGCGGCGTCGGCACGGCCTCGGGGCACTCACCCGTGATCGCTGAGATCTGCTCCAGGTGGTGAGCTGCCGCCTCCTCTCGCTCCAGCGCGGCCCGGTAGACGGCGTACGCCGTTGGCCTCTGCCTCGGGGATGAGGCAAACCACGCCGTCAGTGCGTCGCCGCACGCGCTCTCGGTTGCTGCCCACAAGATGTAGGCGTTTTCCCGACGACGCGTCTCGCTCACCGGTACGCAGTGTTGACTCTGCTTGCCCATTGCTTGCCCCCTTGTCGCTAGTGGTTGTCCCCGTAGATGCGGTTGCACCGAGAGCGGTCGCCGGCGGATGCCTGGCGAGGACGCAGAAGGCGACGTGCAGCAGCGCTGCACGAGACTTCGAGGACACGGCCAGGCGCCGCCGGAGGCCGCTCGAATGCGAGCGTATTTACGGTGGCGACCACTAGTCCGCCAGTACGAGCGCGAGCGCTCCCTCGCTATCCAGTTCCTGTCGCAGGCGCTCAAGCGCGCGGGCCCGCGTCGGCCCGATGCTCCCGATCGGCATGTCCAGCGCCGCGCCGATCTCGTCGTAGCCCAGCCGAGGTTGCGCTAGAACCAACTGCAGCAGCGCCTGGTCGCGGCCGGGAAGCCGCGTGAAGCAGCGCCATAGGAGCATGTCCCGCTCGGCCTCGATGAGGGCGTCATCGGCCGGAGCCTCGGTCGACTCGCCCTCGGGCATGTCGTCGCCGTGCAGCGTGTGGCGTTGGGCGCCGCGCAGGATGCTCAGGCATTCGCGCCGGGCCGTGGTGGCCAGCCATGACCCGAGGCGGGCCGGCTCGGTCAGGCGGTCGAGATTCTCAAACAGCCGCAGCCAGGTGGCCTGGACGACGTCGCCGATGTCGGCCTCGCTGAGCCGATGGGTGCGGGCGATCGCGCGGACCAGGCCGCTGAACTCCTCCACGAGCTCGGCCCAGGCATCCCCGTCCCCCGTGGCGGCCCACCGGACGAGGCGGCACACCTCATCACTGGGCAGCCGCTGCACCCCGGACCGGCCGGTGTCACGAGCGGCGTGGCGCTGACTGCGCCCAGACGTCCGCATGCCGCGGTGGTCAACGCGGAAGGTCGTGTGGGGGGGCCGCTCACGGTCGCGGACAGCGACCGCGGCGCTCATCGTGCCACCCCGTGCAGCCCGAGGATGTGGGCCCGGTAGGCACGACGCCGGCGTGACCGCGACAGCCGCCGCCCCCCGCGGACGGACTGTTGACGCGGCGCGGCGTCGCGCCGGAGCGTGGCGACCCGCGCGTCGGCGTGCGCCGTGATGATGTGGTGGCTGATGACCATGGCTCCCCCGTGGATCGAGGTCGTATCGAGTGACCTCGGTGATTCGGACGGACCGAAACCTATGGGGAGCAGGCAGAATGCACATCGGGCAACCTCGTTATTAACGGGCCGACGACCGCACTATCTTCCGTTGCGAGTTCGTTACTTGCGCGCCCGCGACCGCCGTGGCCTGGAACCCGTGCAGTAGCCTTCGCGCGGGGGTTAACGACATTTGGAGTCAGCAAGCCGGGGCGCGGCTGGTGAGATCACGGGTTCACCGCTGGCCGGCCGTCAGACAGAGCTCGACACATTGCGGTCAGCGTGGCGCGACGCCGACGCCGGGCGCCCGTCGCTCATCGTGCTCACCGGGGACGCCGGGGTGGGCAAGAGCCGCCTGGTGCGGGAGCTGGAGACCGTGGTCCGCGAGGAGCACGGACTGGTCCTGCACGGGCAGTGTCTGGAGCTGTCCCACGGTGAGCTGCCCTATGCCCCGCTCGCCTCCGCGCTGCGCAGCGCCGACACCGCCGAGGTCGCCCGTGCCCTATCCGAGCTTCCGATCGAGGCGCGCCGCGAACTGGCCCGCGCCTTCCCGGACACCATCGGGGAAACCCCGGCTGAGACGACCGGCGAGGACCCGTTTGGCCAGTCTCGCCTGTTCGGTTGGATCCTCAGCCTCCTGCGCCAGTTGTCAAACCGGGCCTCGGTCCTTTTGTCGATCGAGGACAGTCACCTCGCCGACACCTCATCGCGCGATTTCCTTCGCTTCCTGGCCCAGAGCCTGCGCTCTGAACATTTTCTCGTTGTCGTCACCCTGCGCTCCGACGAGCTGCACCGCGAGCACCCGGCGCGCGCCCTAGTGAGCGAGCTCACCCGTCTCGACGCGGTCGGGCAGATCGCCGTCGCCCCGCTTTCGGAGGCGGAGATCGGCCGCCAGGTGCAGAGCATCCTGGGCGGCGCCCCGCCGCCCGAGCTCGTGCACCGGCTTTACACGCGCACGCAGGGCAACCCGTTCTACACCGAGGAACTCCTAGCCGCCGGCATCGGGGACGACGACGGCCTCCCGGCCAGTTTGCAGGATGCTCTGCTACTGCGCGCTGACCGCCTCGGCCAGTCCGCCCGCACGCTTCTCCGCATCGCTGCCGCCGCCGGGCGCCCGATGGACGAAGCGCTGATCGAGCGCGCCAGTGGCCTCGCTCCGCTCGAGATCGAGGCGGCGCTACGCGAGTGCATCGACCACAACGTGCTCGTCTGTGACCGGAGAAGCGGGGAATACCACGTCCGTCACGCCCTCCTCGCCGAGGCCGTCTACGCAGATCTGCTCCCCGTCGAGCGAGCCTCGCTGCATCGACGGCTCGCGACCGCGCTCGACGAGCACGCCTTGGCCCAGACCGCGGGCGAGCGGGCCCGCCACTGGCAGCTGGCCCATGATCCGCGTCGAGCCCTGCTCGCCTCAATCGAGGCCGGGGCACGAGCCGAGCGGGTCTTCGGCTACGGCGAGGCGCTCGCCCATTTCCTGCGCGCGGTCGAGATCTGGGACCGCGAGCCTCCTGAGGCGCAGACGACTCCCCTTGACCGGGTCGCCCTGCTCACTCGCGCGGCTCGGGCGGCCCGCTGGATCGGCGATTCAGATGCCGCATGCGATCTGTGCCAGCGTGCCCTGGGGGGTTTTGACCACGGCGCCGATCCGCTCCGTGCCGCCCATCTTTTGGAACGCCTGGGGCGCTACCAGCCGTGGAACGTCGAGTCATCGCTCGATGCCTTCCGACGTGGACTGAGCCTGCTGCCCGGCGAATGCCCGGCCGAGCGCATGCGCTTCTACGTCGATGAGGCCCTCGAGTTCTCGTTCCTGGGCCGCTGGGAGGACGCGAAGGCCAGGGCCGCCGACGCCGTCGAGCTGGCCCAGGGCGACGCGACGCTGGCCTCCGAGAGTGCCGCCCGGGCCCTGCTGGGGACTGCGATCGCCTTCCTGGGCGATCCGGGCGCCGGCGAGCGTGACCTCCGCGACGCCCTCGTGCTGGCCCGGCAATCCGGGAGCACTGAGGAGCTCGTGCAGATCTACCTCGACCTCGGTGAGGTGCTCCGGCTCCAAGGACGGATTGCCGACGCGCTCGAGGTCGTGCTCGACGGCGAGGCGGCTGCCGTGGCCCTCGGTGCCCTGCCATTTGCCAACTTCATGGCCGCGAACGCCGCTGATGATCTGTTCCGGCTGGGTCAGTGGGACGCGCTCGGGCAGCGCCTGGCCGAGCTTGCCCGACGCCAGCTCGATCGCCCCGCTCGCCTCCTGCGCGAGAGCGTGGCGGGTCGTCTCGACGCGGCGCGGGGACAGCTCGATGCGGCGGCGGATCATTTCGCCGCCGCAATGGAGCTCTGCCGCGATCTGGCTCTCGTCGAGTTCGTGCCCGCCGTCTACAGCGGCGTCGCCGAGCTGGAGCTGTGGCGCGGCCGCCCCGAGACCGCCCGCGAGCGGCTCGCCGAGGGCCTCGCCAAGCTCGGCACAGGCGAGAATCTCCTCCACATCCCGAGCCTTCACTCGATGGGGGCTCGGGTCGAAGCCGATCGCGCCGAGCTCGGTCGGGCACGCCGAGACCGGGCCACGCAGGCGGCGGCCGGCGTGGCGGCCCAGGCCCATCACGACCGGCTGGCCGAGTCCCTCGAGCTCAACGCCACCGCGAGCTCTCCGCCGGAGGCCAGCGCTCACCTGGCCACGTGCGCGGCCGAGCTGACCCGCGCCCTCGGTGCGCCCGACCCGAGGCGCTGGAAGAGCGCCGCTGAGCTCTGGCGGGGCCACGGCAACCTCTACCGCGTCGCCTACGCCACCTTCCGCCACGCCGAGGCGCTTGTGGTCACGCGCGGTCAACGCTCTCAGGCCCAGACCGCCCTCGGGTCAGCCCTGGAGCTGTGCCGGCATCTTGGGACTGAGCCGCTCGCCACTGAGGCGCGGCGCCTGGCCCGCCGGGGGCGCTTGAGCGTGGCCATCCCGGCCGATGTCGACGCGCACGGCGATACAGACCCCCGCGGCCCCGCGCTGGAGGAAAACCCGTTCTCGCTGACCGAGCGCGAGCTCGAGGTTCTCCGCCTGCTCGGCGCCGGTCTCACCAACCGCGAGATATCGCAGGCACTGTTCATCAGCCAGCACACGGCCGGCGTGCACGTATCCCACATCCTGGGCAAGCTCGGTGTGGCCAACCGAGTGATGGCCGCCGCCGTGGCCGAGCGGCTCGGACTGGTGCCCCGCGGCTGAGCCCAGCCGGCCACGGGCGGCGCGACGACCCCTCTCCGGCTGCACGCGGGCCGCCCGGCGAGCCTATCCAGCTACACGCGGGCTGCGCGGCGACTCCCGGCGCCGCGCAGTACCCGCGCCGAGGTCAGCAGTCGGCGGCTTTCTGCTTGGTCAGCTGTCCGGGCTTCGCCTTCACATCCACGTTGGGTGGACCGCCGGCGAATTTGCCCTCAGCAAAGGCCGCCAGCGCGGCCTTCTCGGCAGCGGATTTGGCCGTCGCCGCGTCGGGCCCGTCGACGTCGACATAGACGAGGACGTTTGACGGGTTATTTGGATCGTAAATGGCTGCGCAGCATCGAGGCATTTAGCGCCCCACCTCCTGTTGCCCTGTTACCCCGCCTGGCCGCGGCCAATGGCGGCCCTCCGGGTCTGGCCCGACCTTATCCGAGGTGGGGAGTGGATTTCCACACCTGACATGACAGCTCTCATTCATCACGAGCCCTTCTTCACCGTGACATACAGCGAGAGGAGCGGACCCGCGACGCCCATCAGCTTGGTCGCGAACATGAGCATGTCGCGACGACGAATGACGTCGAGGTCATTGGCGCCCGCCGCGCCGCGCATGCGCCGGGTCAGACCGAACAGGCCCCCGGCCGCGAAGGTGAGCACAACCGCCGCCCAGGCGACGTAGTCCTCAGGGCCGAGAACGAGGTGTCCACCGTTAATGGTGATGCGTTGCACGACAACGGCCTCGATGAACGCCTCAGCCGCCCCGGCCATCAAGGCGAGAAGGATGATCTCTGCCGCCCGCAGCCGGGGACGCACAGCGGCGACAAGCGCGCCTCCCCCGAACGAGAGCCCTGTGCTCAGCGCGAAGTACACGATCAGGTAGGCCGAGCGATGTAGACCCTCGAGCAACGTGAGGTTCCACAGGGCGGGGACGACGCCACAGAGGGCGGCGATAGTGAGCAGGCTCGTCCAGGACGCCCGGCTGGTGGCAGGGGCGGCGACCGACTCGACGGGTGAGGATGTGGACATGGTGGCCTCCGATGGTTAACGGGCTGGCTATTGACAAGAGGCGCCCGGTGAACGCCTGATACGGCGGCGGCGGAACTCAGAGGTTTCGGTTAAAAATCGACGCCCCGGGCCCATGGCCCGGGGCGCCGCGCCCCCACGTGTGCCCCCGAGATCAGGACGCGCAGAGCACGTACGGATTGAGGATGTCGTTGCGGTTTGCGTGCGTGGCCGAGTCGTTGATGACGCCGTAGTGCCAGCCAATCGGCGTGGCCGCGTTGGCGGGGACCGGATTCCCAGCCGAGGTGATCGGGCCAGCCTCGATCGTGTATGTGTTCCACACGGCCGAGGTGCCCGAGGCCGGCGGATCACTGGGGTCGTCGCTCAGCTTGGCGCCGCCTCCGACCACCTGCTCGCCGCTCTGGCAGTAGGCATAGCCGTCGCGCACGATCGGGCCCGCCTTCGGCACGACCACCGTCGCGCCATAGCGCACGACGACGTGCTGCGCGCCCGGGGCACCCTGGATGCCCTGCGGCCCGGGGTCACCCTGGGGACCGGCCGGACCCTGTGCCCCGGTCTCGCCCTTCGCCCCGGTGTCGCCCTTCGCCCCAGTGGCGCCCTTCGCCCCCGTGGCGCCCTGCGGGCCGGCCGGGCCCGTCGCGCCCTTGAGGGACTGTTGCGCGCCATTGCTGATCTTGCCGAGCGTGACCGCGCCGGGGCGCAACTGCCGCGTGCCGACGCTGCCCGCGGGCAGCGAGACGGCCGCGTACGAGGTACCGCCGACGGCGAAGACGAGCGCGACGATGGCCAGCGCGCTATGACGCAGTCGCCGCAGGACTCCAGAGAACATGGCAAACCCCTTGCTGGTGGTGATCGCTGTGGGACGCCAGTCCCGCCGGCCCAGCAGCGGGCGGGGGGACGGTGCGTCAGTACTGACACAGAGCGTGATCGGCGCGTCCTGATACACCGCGGACCGCCGGCAAGCCGACGCTCGAGCAATCCTGACCAAGAACCCGTCGGTCACGCGGGGCGGACGGGGGACGCCGGCGCGCAGGTCACCGCTAGCTTTAATGAGAGTTAGCTAGTTCTGAGTAACCTACCGTCGTTGACGGAACCTTGACTTTCGCTGGGCCGGTGGCGAGGATGACCCCATCGACCTGGTTGGGTCGGTGCGGGTGTCACCTCGGTGGTGCCCGCTGTGGGCAACGTGTGCGAGGGGGCACCACGCAAATGGATGTCGCTGACCGGGAGCGACCTGTGACAGTTTCACAGGTGGGGCATAGGTGAGCCTCGTAGGCCTGGCGCTAGTCGCCGCCGGTGTCGTCGTCGTCGTGCTGGCGCTGGTCCAGCTGATCTCGCTCGCCGCGCCCTCGAGCTTTCTCGCCACCGTCATTCTCGGCGAGGACGGCCGCACCTCCACCTCCAAGACGTTCATCCTGCTGTGGACCCTGCTCGTGGCCTGGGCCCTGGTCACGCTGCTCATTGCCGGTGAGTTCGCTCCCACTCACGCGTGCATCACGAGCGGCCCGGCCGCAGCGGCGGTCAACCGCTGTCGCGGAGATGAGGTGGCGCTCATGCAACTCGGCTGGACGCACTTCCTGCACGGGGGACTGGCCGGAAGCTACCTGCTGCTCCTGGGCGTGCCGGCCGCCGCCGGCGTCGCGGCCAAGGGCATAACCCAGGCCCAGGCCCAGAGCCCGACCGCCGTCAAGACGGTCAAGCAGAGCACCAAGGGCGGGCTCCTGGCCCGGATCGCCGAGATCTTCAGCTCCGATGACGGCAGCACGGATGTCGCGGACTTCCAGTACCTGATCTTCAACCTGATCACCGCCGCCTACTTCGTCTCGGAGTTCCTCAAGCCCAGCGGCAACGGGCTGCCCAGCATCCCCGATACGCTCCTCGGCCTGACCAGCGTGTCGGCTGGCCTGTACGTCGGCAAGAAGGCCGTGACACGCAGCCAACCGTCGGTGACAGGGGTCTTTCCCTCGATCCTTCAGGATGGCCAACCGTTCACCGTCGTCGGGACGGGCCTGACCGTCGATCCGTCGGCGCCGACCAACGCTCTGGCGCTGGTCACGATCGACGGCGTGCCCGCCACCGTCGTCCGCGAGGAGAACGGCAATTTGATCGCCACGGCGCCCGCCAACCTCGCCGTCGGAGGTCAGCCCGTCACCCGTCAGCTGCAGGTGCTCAGCCCCTACGGCGGCATGACCTCGAACTTCTCCGTCCAATGCCTGTAGCGCTGCACCTAATGGCGCCCGGCCGGCCTGCTGGCCCATCCGGAGCGATAACCGCCGGCTCACTCACCGTCTAAGGAGTCACATGCCACCCGTAGTCAACCCCACCGAGCCAGTCGCCCAGACCGATCCCAACTTCGTCTTTGCGGACCCGGAGGCCGAGGCGCGGGCCTCGATCAGTGCCGTTCCGGCCGCCGATCCGCTTGGCCCCCTTGCCCAGCTGCCCGGCACCTGGAAGGGACACGGCTTTAACACGATCTGGCGCCCGCATCATGGCGGCCAGGATCGCTTCCTGGAGCTCAACCTGACCACCGAAACGCTGGTCTTCACCAAGATCAACGGCCCGATTCCGAACCGCGGGTTCCTGATGCCTGACATCAACATGTTCGGGGTCACCTACATGCAGCAGATCGCGGAGACGAGCAGCAACGCCGGGCTCCACATCGAGCCCGGAATCTGGGCCCACGTTCCGCCCACCAGCAACCCCAGCGAGCCCACGACGGTCGTGCGGATGGGCTCCATCCCGCACGGGACGGTCATCCTCGCCCAGGGCAGCTTTCAGTTCCTGCAGGGCGGACCGCCCCACATCCCCGACAACAACATCATCCCCTTCCCGATCGGCACGGCGCCCCCCGCCAATTCGGATTTCCCCAATGGCGAGCAAGTGTTCCCGGAGCTCAACCTGGGCATCAATACGGCGTTCCGGCAAGCCTCTCCGGGGGTGACCCAGGCCATGGTCCGCAACCCCAACAGCGTCCTTCAGTCGGCGCTGGCGGCCTCCCTGCAGGGCGGAAAGACGATGAAGAACCGGACCTTCCTTCAGGTCTCGACCAAGCACACCCCTATCCAAGGCGGAGGGACGGCGAACACCGCGTTTTTGGCCGATGCCTCCAACCCCCCAGGCGGCAACGCCAACGCGGTCGAGGTCGACGCCACCTTCTGGATCGAGGACATCCAGGCATCAGGCGGTCAGAACCATCTGCAGCTGCAGTACACCCAGTTGGTGCAGCTGGACTTCAACGGCCTCCGCTGGCCCCACGTCACCGTCGCGACCCTGAAAAAGCAATGACCGGCCAGAGCCGAGCGCGCGAGATGGTGGGACCCGGCATCGGGGCAAGCGAGCGCGCGCCCGCGGCGGTCGGACGCGACCCTGCGCAGCGGTGGTGAGCCCGGGAGTGATACCGCCCCCGGGACGGCGAGCGGGAAGCCTGCCCTTCCCTCACCGCGCGGCGGGGACGCCCGACACCCAGATGCCGTTCGATCACCTCGTCGTGGTGATGATGGAGAACCACTCCTTCGACAACCTCCTCGGGGCGCTCTCCCAGGCGCGCCCCGAGGTCGACGGGCTGACCTTCGACAGCGCCGGCCACGCGACCAACTCCAATCCGGGCGTCAATCACATGCCGGCCCAGGTGCACGCGTTTCCGGTGCCCAACACCGCGCAGGCGACCAACATCACCCAGAACTGGAAGGCCACCCACCAGCAGGTCAACGGCGGGGCGATGGATGGCTTCGTCCGCTCCTCGGGCGCGCTTGAGCCGATGGGCTACTACACGCCCGGGGTTCTGCCCTTCGCCTACTCCCTGGCCGAGGCCTTCACCGTGGCCAACCGGTGGTTTGCCTCGGCGCCGGCGCCGACCTACCCCAACCGTCGCTTCATGATGGCCGGAACCGCCTTCGGCGGCACCGTCACCGACGTGAGCACGCTGCTGGATCCGCCGCCACCGAACGGGACGATCTTCGACGTCCTGTCCAGCCACCACATCAACTGGTGCGACTACTTCACCGACGTGCCCATGACCGCGGTGATCCCGTCCATCGTGCTCAAGCACGCCGATCACCACGCCCAGATCGACAAGTTCTTTCATGACTGCCAGTCCGGGACGCTCCCGGCGGTCAGCTTCGTCGATCCCGGGATCGGGGTCGTCTCCGAGATCGGCTCCCAGCTCTCGTCCCTGCCCTTCCCGGTCAAGGACCTCCTCGGGGTGCTCGGGGCCGACTTCCACGACGCGGCGCCCGGGGAGACCGAGGAGGACCCCCAGAACATGTTCTTCGGTGAGTCCTTTGCCCACCGAGTCATCTCGGCGGTCCTGCAATCCCCGCGCTGGAACCGAACCCTGCTCATCTACACCTACGACGAGCATGGCGGCTACTACGACCACGTCCCGCCGCCCCGGGTCACCCCGCCCGACAGCATCCCGCCCAAGCTCGCGCCGGGCGATCCACCGGGCGCCTACGACGTGTACGGCCCGCGCGTACCCGCGATCGTCGTCTCGCCCTGCTCAAAGCCGGGCGGTGTGACCAACAAGATCTACGACCACACCTCGATCCTGGCCACGATCGAGCACAAATGGAACCTCCCCGCGCTCACCGTCCGCGATGCCAACGCCAACACCATCATGGACTTCCTGGAGCCGGGCAACCCGGCCCTGATCAACCCGCCGGTACTTGCGACGCCTCCGAGGCCGCCGGGACTCTAGCCGCGGGTGACGCCTCCGCGACCGCCCGGGGTCTCGGCCGCGTATGACGCCTCCGCGACCGCCCGGGGTCTCCGTCGGCGGTTGTGTCAGCCGCGGTGCTGGTTGCCCCGACTGAGGATCGCCTCCAGCGCCCGGGTGTTGACAACGTCAGCGGCAGTGGCGGCTCCGCGGCGCGCTGTCGCCACCGATAGCTCCATATTGGCCAGCCCCCGGATCGAGTGCGAGTCCGTCGAGCACACGATGCTGACCCCCGCCCCCAGAGCGCGGCGGACGTGCTCGCCGCTGAGGTCGAGCCGGTCGGGCAGCCCGTTGACCTCAAGAGCCACCCCGTGGGCCAGCGCGACCGCGAAGATCGCGTCGAGGTCGAGCGCGTTCTCCGGCCGGCGGCCGATGAGCCGGCCCGTGGGGTGACTGAGGCACGACACCGCCGGGTGCTCGAGGGCCGCCGTGACCCGCTTGGTCATCTCCCGCCGCGGCATCCGTTGTCCGGCGTGGACACTGGCCTGGACCCACTCGAGTTCGGCGAGAACATCGTCGGGCAGGTCGAGCCGACCGTCGGACAGGATGTCGCATTCAATACCGCGCAGCACCCGAAACGGGGCCAGTACCGCATTGGCCTGGGCAATCTCCTCGCCCTGGCGACGGACATCGTCGGCGGTGAGGCCCTGAACGGCGCCGACGGCTGGGGTGTGGTCGCAGATGGCCAGGTACTCGTAGCCGCGCGCTTTCGCCGCCCGGCCCATCTCCTCGACGCTGGCCCGTCCGTCCGTCCAGGTCGTGTGGGCGTGGAGGTCGCCGCGGATGTCGGCCAGCTCGACAAGGACAGGCGGGGCGTCGGCGTGCGGTCTCTCGCGCAGCTCGGGCGGGCACCAGGGGATGTTCAGTTTTTTGTAGACCGCTGCCTCGTCGGCACCGTCGGGCACGGGCTCCAGCGCGGCCACGTACGCCTCTGATCCGGTGGCCCGGATCAGCTCGGTGCCAAGGCGTCCGGGGTCGGCGACAACCAGTTCCACCGGCACACCGTCCACGGTGACACCGAGCATGGCCCGGTCCTCGCGCGCGATGACCGCGACGATCTGCGCCAGCGTCGCGAAGCGGTCGAGCACCGGGGCAGGGGTGGGGTCGCTGACGACGACCGCCAGCCGCTCGCATGCGTCGCGCCAGCGCCGGGGATCGCCGGCAGGCTGGCCATTGAGTGCGCTCGCGATCGCGGTCTCGAGATCTCGCGCCCGGTTGAGCGTTAAGCCCTGTCGCCCACGCGGCTCGGGCGGCTTGCCCAGCGCCTCGACGAGCCGCTGCTCGATCTTCGGGCCGATCCCCGGCACCGAGCGCAGCCGACCGGCCGCGGCGGCATCGCGCAGCTCCTGCGCGGTGTGGACGCCCAGGCTGCGAGCGATCTGCATCGAGCGCTGCGCCGTGAGCCCGAGATAGCGACCGAGGCCGACCAGGTCGGGGGCCAGCTCGCGCTCGAGCTCGGCCAGCTCAGCGATCTCCCCCGTTGTGACCAGCTCGGTGAGCCGGGCGGCGATTCCGGGGCCGATTCCCCGCAGCGTCTGGACCCGCCCCTGGGCGACGAGCTGGGCGACGGGTACGGGGGTGGCTCGGATCGTCTCCGCGGCGCGGCGATAGGCCCGGATCGTGTACGGGTTACTCTCGGCGAGTTCGAGCATCGCCCCGAAGGACTCCAGGCGATCGGCGATCTGAGTGTTGTCCATGGCCCACAGTCTCCCGCCCGACCCCTTCGAGCCGCGGGGCGGTCGGCGCGAACCGCGTCTCATCCGTTGGGAGGAGACGCGACCGCAATCACCCTCTGTCGACGGTCCGCGGATCTGACTTGCGGCCGATGTGTGGTGGCTTGCCTCTCCATAGGGTCAGACGTGACTGCGAAACCGCGAACGGAGGACCACGATGATTGATGCCAACCACCTGACCAAACGCTATGGCGAGAAGACCGCCGTCGACGATCTCACCTTTTCGGTGAAGCCCGGGATCGTTACCGGCTTCCTGGGCCCGAACGGGTCAGGCAAGTCCACGACGATGCGGCTGATCCTGGGGCTCGATGCCCCCAGCGGCGGCGAGGTGACCGTCGGTGGCAAGGCCTACCGGGAATTTGCCGCTCCCCTGCACGAGGTCGGCGTGCTCCTCGAGGCGCGCTCGGTGCACACCGGCCGCTCGGCTTACCACCACCTGCTCGCGCTGGCCCAGACCCACGGAATCCCCCGCTCGCGCGTGCAGGAGCTCATCTCGCTCGTCGGCCTCGACGAGGTGTCGCGCAAGCGGGCCGGCCAGTTCTCGCTCGGCATGGGCCAACGGCTGGGCATCGCCGCGGCTCTGCTCGGAGATCCAGAGGTCCTCATCCTGGACGAGCCGATCAACGGGCTCGATCCCGAAGGGATCCGCTGGATCCGTGATCTGCTCAGGCGGCTGGCCGCCGAGGGGCGCACGGTCCTCCTCTCCTCACACCTCATGAGCGAGATGTCGCTCACCGCCGACCACCTCATCATCATCGGACGCGGGCGCCTGATCCGGGATGTCGGCCTCCAGGAGTTCGTCGACGAGTGGTCGACGAACATCGTGCGGGTCCGTGCCCCCGAGGCGAGCCGCCTGCGCGAGGTCATCCTCGGTCCGGACATCCGCGTCTCCAGCGAGGAGCCGGGCGCCCTCGTCGTCGAGGGTCTGAGCGCCGAGCAGATCGGCAACGCCGCCGCTGAGAACGGGCTGGCCCTCTACGAGCTCACTCCGGAGAAGACCTCGCTCGAGGCGGCATTCATGGAGCTCACCCATGAGTCCGCCGAGTACCGCGCCATCACCCCCACCCAGAACGACCCCGTCGACACCGATCGCCAGGAAAGGATCGCCGCATGAGCGCCTCAGCCCCCACCCTCGACCGCCCCTCCCCCTCCCCCGTCGCCCGGGCCCGCATCGCGCGGGCCGGCGGCCGCGTGACCCAGCTCGGAGTGTTCCGATCGGAGTGGACGAAGCTCTATTCGCTTCGCTCCACCCGCTATTCGCTGCTGGCCACGATCGTCATGACGATCGGCTTTGGGATCATCGCCAGCGCGGTGACCGTTTCGCGCTGGGCCACGATGAGCGCCGCCGACAAGGCGAGCTTTGATCCGCTGTCCACGAGCCTTTTGGGCGTCGGCTTCGGCGTGCTGGCCATTGGCGTCTTAGGCGTCGTGCTCATCACCGGTGAGTACAGCACGGGGATGATCCGCTCGACGATGGCCGCCGTGCCCAAGCGCCTCCCCGTTCTGTGGGGCAAGGCCGTCGTGTACGCGATGGTCGCTCTCGTCATCGCGATTCCGGCCGCGTTCATCGCCTTCTTTGCCGGCCAGGCGATCCTCTCCGGCCAGCACATCCAGATCGCCTTTTCCCACGCCGGCGTGCCCGGCGCCGTCCTGGGGGCGGCGGGCTACCTGACCCTCGTCGGGCTGTTTGCCATGGGCCTCGGGGCGATCCTGCGCAACACGGCGGCCGGCATCGCGACCTTCGCCGGGATCATGTTCGTGATCCCTCCGCTCATCTCGATCCTGCCGTCGAGCCTGGCCAACTCCATCGATCCCTACCTCCCCAGCAGCGCCGGGCAGGCCATGATGCAGATCGGCCACCACGCCCACACACTGTCCCCCGGAGCCGGCGCGGCCGTATTCGCCGGCTACGTGGCGGTGGTCATCGCCGCTGGGGCGGTGCTCCTCGTCAGGCGCGATGTCTGACGGAGATCGGACACGACGACGAACGTAGAAGACACGCCGACGGCGGGCCGGGAGAATAGTTGCACCATGTCCCTGGCTCGCCGTCTGCGCATACACAGCCTGCTCACCTCACGCCGCGATGTCGTCTTTGCCGTCGTACTGGCTGCGGTGGTCCTGGGGTCGCTGATCTCTCTCGCCGCCAGTGAGGGCCGTCCGATCATCCTCCTTCTGCTCGCCCCCGCTGTGGCGTCGATCCTCCTCTGCCGCGCGCGGCCGATGGCGGCCCTGCCGATCGCCGTCGGCGTGGCCGCGACGTCTCCGGGAAATCGCACCCTGGTGCTCCCGGTCATGGTCACCCTGTACACGCTGGCGGGTCGTGCTCCGCTGCGGGTCTCGGCCGCTGCCGGCGCCGGGGCCGCCCTCGTGGCCATCGTGGCGGCGGCTCTGTGGGGCGGAGGCAGCGCTACCGATCACGGGGGACTGCTTGCCTTCGCGATCGGCGCTGCAGCCCTGTACGCGGCCGCCCTGGCCGTCGGCCTCTACATCGCAGCCCAGCGCCGGGTCCGCGACGGCTTGCGCGAGCGGGCCGAGCGCCTCGACCGCGAGCGCGAGCTGCTCGCCGACCGGGCGGTGGCCGAGGAACGGGTCCGGATCGCCCAGGAGCTCCACGACATCGTGGCCCACAACGTCAGCCTCATGGTCGTCGAGGCCCAGGCTCTCGGTGCCACCGTGCCCGATGACCGGGTCACGCAGCGCACCGAGGCCATCGCCGACCTGGGCCGGCAGGCCATGACCGAGATGCACGCGACGCTGCGACTGCTGCGCGCCGACGGCGCCACGCCCGAGCTCGCGCCCCAGCCGGGCCTGGCCCAGCTCGAGCGCCTCATCGAGCAGCTGCACCGAGCCGGCCAGGAGGTCGAGCTCACCGTCGAGGGCCAGCCTCGACCGCTCGCCCAAGGCGTCGACCTCTCGGCCTACCGCATCGTCCAGGAGGCCCTGACGAACGTCGTCAAGCATGCCTCCGGCGCCCGCACCCACGTCACGCTCGCCTACCAGGCTGATGGGATCCAGCTGACGATCGTTGACACCGAGGGCGACGCCCGCACCACCCGGCTGCCCGAGCCGTCCGATGGCCACGGCGTCATCGGGATGCGCGAACGCGCCGCGCTGTTCGGCGGCCGGCTCACTGCCGAGTCGCTGATCGACGGCTTCAAGGTGACCGCCAGCCTCCCCTACGCGCCCACGAAGTCATGACCCCGCTGCGCGTCGTCATCGCCGATGATCAGCCCATGATGCGAGCCGGCTTCAAGGCCGTGCTGGAGGCGGCCGGCGATATCGAGGTCGTGGCCGAGGCCGGCGACGGTGAGGAAGCGATTCGCGCGGCCACCGAGCATGCCCCCGATGTCGTGCTCATGGACATCCGGATGCCGGGCGTCGACGGCATCGAGGCTACCCGCCGGCTTCCCCGCCAGCGCGTGCTCATCCTGACCACGTTCGGCCTTGACCAGTACATCCTCGAGGCGCTGCGCGCCGGGGCCAGCGGCTTCCTGCTCAAGGACGCCCCGACCCAGGAGGTCGTCTCCGCCGTGCGCGCCGTGGCCGCGGGGGATGCTGTTCTGTCAGCCGCCGTCACGCGCCAGCTGCTCGACCAGGTCGCGCGCCGGCTCCCCGCTGCTGCCGTGTCCCGCCGCGGCGACGCGCTCGACTCACTCACCGAGCGCGAACGCGAGGTCCTGCGGATGCTCGCCAACGGGCTGTCCAACGCCGAGATCGCCGCCGCCCTCGTCGTCTCCGAGGCCACGGTCAAGTCCCACGTCTCCCATCTCCTCGGAAAGCTCGGCCTGCGCGATCGCGTTCAGGCCGTCATCTACGCCTACGAGACGCGCCTCATCTCCCCGGCCGACTGAGGCCCTGGGGTCAGGGGCGGTTGCGGCCGTACAGGTCGTGGGCCTCCACCCACTCCTCGGCAACGATCGCCGATCCCAACGAGAGCTCACCGCACAGCACCGTCGCTGCGACGATCTCGGCGAACTTGCGTACCTTGCCGTCTCCGTAGCAGTCGAGCATCTCCAGGCACTCCCGCTGGGTGGCTAGACCGGTGCCGCCGCCATAGGTGCCGACGATGAGCGACGGGATCGTCACCGAGTAGTAGTAAGCGCCGCCGTCGCGTAGCTCGGCGTACACGAACGCCGCCGAGGACTCGGCCACATTGGCCGCGTCCTGCCCTGTGGCGATGAACATCGCGGTGATCCCGTTGGCCGAATGGGCGCCGTTGTTGTTGACGCCTGACATGAAGCCTCCCAGGTTCGACACCTGCCGCGCCCGGTACATGAGGCTGCTGTCAGACCGCATGATCTCCTTGAACAGGCGGCTGGGAATGGTCGCCTCGGCGACGACGCGCTTGCCCCGCGTGTGCAGCATGTTCACCTGCGAACTCTTCTTGTCGGTGGCGAAGTTCGACTCCAGGAAGAAGTGGTCGATTTGCGGGTTCTGGCCGACAATCCAGGCGCACGCCGCGGCCGTGGCCTTGCCCGTGAGGTTCTGGCCCGCGGCGTCGCCGGTGGTGTAGTCAAACCGTGTGTAGACCATGCGCGCCGCCGTGTACTGCTCGATCTCGATCAGCCGCCCGGCGGTCGTGGTGGTCTCGGCCGCCTGCTTGATGTGCGCGAAGTTTTCGCGCAACCAGGCCCCGAAGTCGCGTGCCTCACGGGCGGTCGCAAAGAGAAACGCCGGGGCGCGCTGCATCCGGTCATCCATGATCGTCGTGGTCACCCCGCCCGCCTCATAGAGCAGGCGCATGCCGCGGTTGTAACTCGCGACCAGCGTTCCCTCGGCAGTCGCCAGCGGAACGTAGAACTCGCCCTGTGCGTGCTCGCCGTTGACCAGCAGGGGGCCGGCGAGGCCGATCGGCACCTGCGCCACGCCGATGAAGTGTTCGATGTTGCCGGTCGCCTGCGCGGGATCTAACGAGTAGCTCGTGACGTGCTCGAGCGAGCATCCGGTGCGCCCCCGGATGAACTCGGCCCGCCGGGCGGCCGCCTCGCGCGTGTAATCGTTCTCACGGTCGCGTGGCACTGTCTGTCGGTGGTTGCTGCTGGTGGCGGCCATCGGGCTCCTATCGCTGTAATCCGGTTCTGTCCTACCCCCATAGCTCCACCAGGACGCCTCACCCCCATCGCTCCACCCCGGACGCCTCACCCCCATCGCTCCACCCGGACGCGTCACTGCCGCGCCCGTCGGAGGCATCCTTGGGCTTAGGATCAGCGTATGCCCGGGGACTCGGCTGACGACCTCTATGGCCTGCCGCTGGAGCGGTTCATACCGGAGCGGGCGGCACTCGCCAAGACGCTCCGGGGCCAGAAGCGGCGCGAGGAGGCGACGAGCGTCGCGGGTATGCGCAAGCCGTCGGGGCAAGTATCCCTTACGTGTATAAACTGTGGTATCATTCATCTATGCCTCGGGTAGATAGAAAAAACCCTCGCCGCGCCCGATCCTCGGACTCGACGTACTCGCTCATGGAGTTCGTCCAGACCTACAAGGACGACGACGCCTGCCTGGAATGGCTCTGGCGCAACCGCTACGCGCAAGACGGCAAGCACGCCCACTGCCCCAAATGCGACCAGGAACGCGAGTTCAAGAAGTACGTGACCAAGCAGCGCCGCCAGTCATGGACGTGCATCGCCTGCGGCCAGCACGTTCATCCCACGGCCGGGACAATCTTTGAAGGCTCATCCACGTCGCTGCATCTCTGGTTCTACGCGATGTATCTCATGGCTAGCACTCGCTGCGGCATCTCCGCCAAGCAGCTAGAGCGCGAGCTGGGCGTGACCTACAAGACTGCGTGGCGGATGATGAACCTGATCCGCAACCAGCTCATGGTGCAGGACGACGCGCCGCTAGAAGCTCGCGTTGAGGCCGATGAAACGTGGATCGGTGGAAAGCCCCGCGCTGCTGACATTCGCCGCGCGCGTGAGTCCGCTCACCCCGAGCAAGCCAAGCAGATTTGGCGGCAGAAAAAGACAGCCGTGTTCGGTGCTGTTCAGCGTCAAGGCCAGGTCCGGGCGATCATCATTCCCGATAGTTCAGCCGCCACGCTGCGCGGCACGCTGACGCGGTTCGTGCTCCCCGCGTCCACGATCTACACCGACGAGTGGAACGCCTACGTCAACGCCGGAAAGCTCTACAAGCAGCA
>JAXDGI010000022.1:0-5489 GCA_034665145.1 Solirubrobacteraceae bacterium | reverse complement strand
TCGTGAGCAGCCTCGGGAGTGGCTGGGCGTGGCTGGCGGACGGCGATGACCCAAGTCGTACTGGTGGTCCGGCGGGGTCATCGCCGTCAGTCAGGCGCGTCCAGACGCCGCGAGACTGCCACCGAATCTGTGACTCGGGACAACTAGTGCACCAGTCATGAGAGCGGCCCGCGAGCGTGCACTGGGCGGGACGGTCGGCCTCGTCCGCGTCCTCCTGCTGTTCGATTCCTCCCTGTACGCGGCCGTGACTCCGGTGCTGCCCTACTACGCCCGCACCCTTCACGCCTCCAAGCCGGCCGTCGGTCTGCTCGCCGCTGCCTACACGCTCGGTCTCCTCCCCGGGTCGATCCTGGGTGGCTGGGTGGCCGCCCGCCTCGGCGTGCGCCGGACCACGCTGATCGGCCTCGTGGCCTTCGCGTTCGCGGTGGCCGGCTTCGGCTTCGCCGCCAACCTCGTCACCCTTGATCTGCTGCGGGTGATCCAGGGCGTGGCCTGTGGACTGATCTGGGGCGGGGCGCTCACGTGGGTCATCGCCGTGACGCCGATCGAGCGCCGCGGAGCGACGCTGGGCTCGGTGATCGGCGCCGCCACGTTCGGCACGCTGATCGGTCCGCTGCTGGGCACCGCCGCGGTGGCCACGAGCCCGGCTCTGGCCTTCTCGGCGGTGGGCGCGATCTCCCTGGCCCTGGCCGCCTGGGTGCAGCGTCATCCCAATCCGACCCCGCTGCGCCCAGAGCCCTCGAGGGCCGCCGCTCATTCCCGCCGCCGCTGGCCGCGGCTCACCTCCCCCGCCGCGCGCGGCCTGCTCCTGGGCGGCTGGATGGTCCTGCTCGAGGCGATGACCTTCGGGGCCACGAACGTCCTGCTGCCGCTGCGCCTGGCCCGCTTCGGGGCCTCCGGGGTGGTGATCGGCGCCGTGTTTCTCGGCTCCGCGGCCCTCAGTGCCGCCCTGTCGACCTTCATCGGCCGGGTGACCGATCACAGCGGCCCGCGTCGACCCATCACGGCCGGTCTCGTGCTGAGTGCCGTGCTCGTGCCCGCGCTCGCCCTCCCCCACTCGACCGGGCTACTGGCCGCACTGTCGATCCTCGCCCTCGGCGGCGCGATGACCGGCTACATGATCCCGGCCGTGTCGACCATGACCGACTCGGCCGAGAACCTCGGCATCGCACTCGTCGTGACCTCGACCCTGTTCAACCTCGCCTACGCCGCGGGCGAGACGATCGGCGCCCCGGCCGCCGCGATCATCTCGCAGGCTTCCAGCGACGCCGTCCCTCTCGTCGGCCTGGGCGTGCTCATGCTGCTCACCCTGATTGCCGCCCGGCGCCTGGACACAACCCCGCCGACATCGCCCCCGCGCGAGCCCGCCGGCGCCGGCGAGCCCCGGCCCGGGGCCGAGCGCAACGTCGCGCTGCACGGCTGAAGGTCACGGTCCTTACCGCCGCCCACGCGCTCTCGACCCACGATCACATGCCGGTCACATTGCAGTGGCATTCCGGTCACATCCGGACCTCGCTTTCTCCCTACCGTGCCGCCGCATGATCCCGACCAAGCCGTTCCTACTCTCCGCAGCGGTGCTTTTGGGCACCGCCGGCCCGGCGGCCGCCCGTCCCGTGGCCCCGCCTGCGTTCAAGTTGAAGGTCTTCGCCGGCGCCCCGAGCCACGGCATCTCGGCCCCGGATGACATCACGTACCTGAACGGCCACGTCTACGTCGCCTGGCAGAACGGGGTGGGTACCAAGGGCGAGCCCGCAGCCAAGACCCACACGGCCACGAGCCAACTGGTGGAGTACGCCAAGAGCGGACGTGTCGTCAACTCCTGGAGCCTGGCCGGGAAGATCGACGGCATCGCCGGGGCTCCGGGCCTCAAGGCCGTGGTCGCCACGGCCAACGAAGACGGCAACTCTCACCTGTTCACGATCAGGCCGTCGGCCCGCAGGAGTCGTCAGGTCCATCTCTACAGGTACGCCCCGGCCCCGGACAGCAGGGGCACGAGCATGGTGCACACTGGCGGTGGCACCGACGCGGTGACCGTCCTGGCCAACGGCCGGATCCTCGTCAGCGCGTCGGCTCCCAGCCGTCGCCCGGCGACGGCAACCTTCCGGGTGATCCTTCACGGCACGACGGCGCATCTGTTCCCGATGTTCAGCGACAACGCCAAGGCCACCGACGCGCTCACCGGCACCTCGGTCAAGCTGCACCTGACCGACCCGGATTCCAACGCGCTTGTCCCGGCCGGCCTGGGTGATCCGTTCGGCGGCCAGTACGTGCTCGATAGTCAGGGCGACCGGCAGGTGATCTTCGCCAAGGGCGGCGCGCTCACCCGAGAGAAGCTCACCTACGGCGACAACAGCGTGCCGGCCAGCATCGACGACGTTCGCTGGGCGCCGGCCGACAACTCGACCCTGTACGTGGTCGACGCCAAGGCCAACACGATCTACCGCGTCACGGGACCGTTCTCGGCCGACGACGCGCTGGCCTCGATGGACACCGTCGGTGGCAAGACCTTCGGGGGCACGGTCGCCTCGTTCAACGACGGCGACGGGAGCCTGACGCCGTTCATCACCGGGTGCAAAGCGGCCAAGGGTCTGCTCTTTATCCGTTAGCCGTCTCGTCTGCCCTGTCCCGCCGGCGCCGGGCACCGGCGGGACGTGGCGTGGCCGGCCTGGTGCGATCCCTCTTGGCCTGGCCCGGATCGCGTGAGAGACTGAGCCGCGCACAGGCGTCGTACCGAGGAGGAGGGCTCAATGCCACACGTATGGCTTCACCGCTGCGCCGGACCGGCCCTGGTCACCACCATCGCGGCCATCGTGGCGATCATCGCTTCTGACGCGTCGGCGGTCACCGCAACCCCGGCCGCTGTCCCCGCCAAGACGGTCACCGGCGCGCTGATCACGCGCCCGCCGCACACGCTGGCCAAGGGCGCCAAGGTGCGCGCCTCGACGCTCGGCATCCGGACGTTCACCGATGCCAGGCATGGCTTTGCCCTGGCCGACGTCGGCCAGGCTCAGTACCCCGCCGCGACTGTCAACGGCGGCAAGACCTGGCGGACCAACGGACCGGCGCTGCATCTCAACGCGGCTCAGGCCCCGCTCGTCGTGCTCAACCTCGGCGCCGCGAACCGCAAGATGATCTACGCCTACGGCGGCGGCCAGGCCATCGACGCCACCACCGACGGCGGCGGCCACTGGTTCCGGGCATTGTTCGACGGCCTGTCGATGTCGGTGACGCGCAACGTCCGCGGTCATCTCGTCGGCTTCATCGACGGGACGCCGAGCGCCAGCGCCAAAGGGCAGACGTGGCAGTACGTCACCAAAAACGGCGGCCGGACCTGGCGCCTGGACACGACGATCGGCGGCTCCTGAGCGCCGGCCAGGCAACCGAGCCTAGACCGGCTCCTCGGTGACATCCCGGGCCACGAGCGCGGCGTAGTGACCGCCGCGCTCGAGCAGCTCGTCGTGCGTCCCGCGTTCCACGATCCGGCCCTGGTCGAGCACGACGATCTGCTCGGCGTCGCGGATCGTCGACAGCCGATGGGCGATGGTCAGCGTCGTACGGCCTTCCGCCAGCCGCTCGAGCTCGCCCTGCACGGCGAACTCGGTCTGGGTGTCCAATGAGCTCGTGGCCTCGTCGAGCACGAGGACGGGTGGGTTGCGCAGGACGGTGCGGGCGATCGCCATGCGCTGCTTCTCCCCGCCCGAGAAGCGGTAGCCGCGTTCGCCGACGATCGTGTCATAGCCCTCGGGCAGCGAAGCGATGAGCGTGTGGATGCGGGCGGTCTGCGCTGCGGCTTCGATCTCCTCGTCGGTGGCCTCGGGACGAGCAAAGCGCAGGTTCTCGCGGACGCTGGCGTGAAACAGGTAGGTCTCCTGCGAGACGACGCCGACGGTGGCCGCCAGCGAGGTGAGCGACGCATCCCGGACATCGACGCCGTCGATCGTGACCTTTCCCTCCTGGGGCTCGTACAAGCGGGCGACGAGGTAACCGAGCGTCGTCTTGCCCGAGCCGGTCTCGCCGACGATCGCCGTCCGCGTGCCGGCGGGGATCTCGAGGTTGATGTCGCGCAGCGTCCAGGGGTCGTCGTCGCCGGTCCCGTAGCGGAAGGAAACATGCTCGAGCCGGACCTCACCCAGCACCTCCTCGGGGCGGAGCTGCACCGGGTCCTGCGCCTCGACGATGTCGACGGGCAGGTCCAGGTACTCGAAGATGCGGTCGAACAGGGCCATCGACGCCTCGATGTCGGTGCCCACGCTGAGCAGCGATTGGATCGGGAAGAGCAGCCGTGTCTGCAGGGTGGTGAAGGCGACCACGGTGCCGATCGTGATCGTGTGACCCAGGAAGCTCTGGCCGGCCAGCCAGTAGACGATCGCGGGCTGGATGGCAAAGGTCATCTGGATCGTCGACATGACCCAGCGGCCGGCCATGCGCGAGCGGACCTCGAGGTTGGCGATGTCGTTGGACTCGCCGGTGAAACGGTCGGCCAGATCCGCGCCGCGGCCCATCGTCTTGCCGAGCATGATCCCCGAGACCGAGAGGGACTCCGAGACGAGCGCGCTCATGTCGGCCAGCCGGCGCTGCTGCTCGGAGGTGATCGTGCGCCGCGCCTTGCCGACACGACGGGTGAGCCACACGAACAGGGGCACGAAGATGAGCGAGATGACGGCCAGCCGCACGTCGAGGATGCACATGGCGACGAGCGTGGCGATGACGGTCGTCGCGTTCTGGGCGATCGACGTTGCGGTCGTCGTGACCACGGTTTCCAGGCCACCGATGTCGTTGGCGATCCGCGACTGCACCTCCCCGGTCCGCGTGCGGGTGAAGAAGGCCAGCGACATACGCTGCAGATGCCGGTAGACCGCAGCCCGCAGGTCGTGCATGACCCGCTGGCCGATCGAGTTCGACAAATATGTCTGCCAGACGGCGAAGACCGCGGTGGCGATCGCGATGGCGATCATGCCCAGCACGAGCCAGGTCAGCAGCGTCGTGTCGTGATGGAAGATGCCCTTGTCGAGCACGGCCTGGAGCAGGAACGGTGAGATCATGCTCAGCCCGGCGCTGAACACGATCATGGCCAGGACCACGGTCAAGCGGAACCGGTACGGCCGGAACAGGCTGAGGATGCGATGGCGGTCGCGCTCGCGCGTCGGATCCAGGAGGGGCGGCGGCGTCTTGTCCGATCCGCGCAGGCCGCGCATCCCCCCGGGCGTGACCGACCCGTGGGAGGCCGCGAATCCTCTATGCCCTGAACTCATGCCTACTCATGATGGCGCACCGGCTGATTGGTCCCGGCCCCCCCGGGCGACGCGCTGTATCTAAGCGTCGATTATCGACGGTTAGATACCGCACCCCCTAGCCTCCCCGTGCGGAACCGCCACACCGAGCCCGCCCCATATGAACATCGGATCATGCGATGATGTGAACATGAGTCACGGCATCGACCCCGACCTGGCCTTTCTCTCGGCCGGCACCGCACGCTCGGTGGCCGAGAC
>JAXDGI010000021.1:0-5321 GCA_034665145.1 Solirubrobacteraceae bacterium | reverse complement strand
ATCGATGAAGCGCACCGCTCCCGCCGCGTCGGCCACGGCGAGCAGCCGTCCGTCCGGACTGACCCGCAACGCTGTGATCTCGCTGCGGGTCGGCCGGATCAGACGGATGAGAGCCGGGTTCTTCTGCAGGGCGGCGAGCAAATCGCTGCGGGTCTCCAACCGTTTCTGCAGCTTGACTCCGGCGGCGGCGAGCAGCAGCGAGCGATCCACGTTCGGTTCGCTCAGCGCCTGCGCGCCGATCCGTTCGGCGTCGGAGGTGAGCGCCTGGGCCTGGGCGTGACCGCGCTGCACGAAGCTCACGACGCCCGCGAGCACCGCGACGACCAGCAGGGTGACGCTTCCCGCCAGCAGTCCGCGGAGACGACGGTTGGTGCGCACCTGCAGGCGGCGCGCATGGTCGGCGCCGTCAACGCTGGCGTCAAGGAAGGCGCGCTCGCTGGCGTTGAGGTCCCTGCGATGAGTCCGCGCCCAGTCGGCCGCGGCGGCGAGCCGGGAGCCCCGGTAAAGATCGGCGGGCTCTCGGCCGCCGGCGTCCCACAGGCGGGAGGCGTCCCCGATCCGATGGTGCAGGCGCAAGCCTTCGCGGTCCTCCTCGAGCCACCCGCGCAGCGTCGGCCACTCGCGGATCAGGATCTCGTGCGCAACCTCGGCCGTGCCGTTACCGAGCGTGACCAGTCGCGCCTCGGCGAGTCGCTCCAGCAGTGCGTCGGCGGCTTCGGGCGAGACTCCCTCCGGCACGAGCTCGTTGATTGTGACAACCCGGCGCGATTCCGCGATGCCTTCGCCCAGCTCGGTGAGCCGCAAGAACATGCTGCGCATCATCTGACGCCGCTCGATCGGCAGCGACTCGAACAGACTGTCAGCGGTTTGGGCGATCGCCGCGCCGACGCCACCGCTCTGCCGGTAGCCCTCGACCGTCAGCGTGCGACCATCGCGCCGCTCCCAGGTGGCCAGCAGAGCGTGGGAGAGGAGTGGCAGCGCCCCGGGCTCGCCGGCCACATCGCGCAGGGCCACCTCGACGAGCCCGGTCTCAAGTCGCAGGCCGGCCAGGCGCGCGGGTTCCCTTACGGCTCGCTCGAGTTCAGCGTCGGTCATCGCGCCGAGCAGGAGCTGGTTGCCGGCAACCGCGCGCGCGAGGGCCGGGTGGCCGGTGAGCTTGCCGTACATGTCCGCCCGCACACTGATCGCCACCCGGCAATCAAGCGCCAGCAGAACGTCGATGAACGCCAGTCGGTGAGCCGCGTCGTCGCACAGCGTGAAGATCTCCTCGAACTGGTCCACGACAACCAGCAGGGCAGCGGTGTCCCTGACATCCAGCTGAGGTGAGCTGCCCGGCGTCAGTAGACAAACCCGCTCGATGCCGGCTATCTCGCCCGCGTGCACCGCTGCGACGACGCCGGCCCGCAGGACCGATGACTTGCCGCTGCCAGACGCGCCGACTACCGCCAGCAGCCTGCCTGGCGCCAAGCGCCCGATGAGCTCCTCGACGACTGCCTCGCGGCCGAAGAAGTAGTCGCGGTGTTCGGGCTCGAAGGCGAGAAGACCGCGGTACGGGCATTCGGTGGTGGAAAGCGGCGAGCTGACGCCGGGGCCCTTGAGCGCGTGGATCCGCTCGGCTGCGGCGAGCCCATGCAAGCGGTGCGGCCCGAGGTCGACGAGCGCGCAGCCCTCGGGCAGGTGCCGGCCGACAAGTCCCGCAGTCACCGACGAAAGGAAGATCTGGCCGCCGTCGGCCTGCCCGCGGAGCGAAGCGGCGTGGTTGATCGACGGGCCGAAGTAATCCGTTCCCCGGCGCTCCGCCTCACCCGTGTGAATGCCAAAGCGAGCGACGATGTGAAGGCCACCTGGCCACGGTTCGGCCGACAGCTCCCGCGTCGCGTCAAGCGCTGCTTTGAGTGCCTGGGGTGCCGAGTTGAACACCGAAACGGTCGAGTCACCCTGGCCCATCGACTTGAGCAACCGCCCACCCTGCGCGGCCACGCAATCGGCAATGAGCTCGTCATGACGCACCAGGGCCTCGGCCATCGCGGCCGGCTCGGTATCCCAGAGTGCGATCGAGCCCTCGATGTCAGAGAGACAGAATGTGATCACGCCCGTCGGCAGGGCCTTAGCCCAGCCCGCACGGAGATGTTCGATCAGCTCCCCGGGCGTGGCGGGCCGACGCGACGGATCCGTGGCCATCCCGAGGCGCATCCCGGCCTCCAGCTGCTCGGCCTGCTCTTGATCGATGCCCTCCCAAGACGGCAGTACGCCGGCCGGTGCGGAACCGGTCAGCAGCGCGAATGCCGTTGCCGCGAGCGCATAGACGTCACTGGCTCGTGACGCCATACCATCCGAGGCGAGCTCGGGCGCGCGGAAGCCCGTGGTGCCGATGCGGCGGTGCAATGCATTCGGCGCTGAGGACATCCCAAAATCGACGAGCTTGACCCGCCCGCCCCTGGTCAAGATCAAGTTGCCCGGCTTCACGTCACCGTGGATGACCGCCGGAGTCTGCGAGTGAAGGTGCGTAAGCGCTTCAGCCGCCTGAGACAGATACGCAAGTACGCTCGATGCAGCCAGCCCCGGCCGACCCCGATTACGCAGCAGCGTCGCCAGATCGGTGCCGTCGACCCAGTCCATCGCCACCACATAGTTCTCGCCGTCGAAGAAGTCCTCCCGCACCAGCGGAAGCGCCGGATGCGGAGGCACGGCAAGCAGGATCCTCGCCTCAGTCAGCAACTCCTCGCGTCCCTGACCGTCCCGGACCGAACGGATCTTCAATGCGACGAAGCGGTCGTGCTGGCGATCCAGCGCCTTGACTACATGCCCCTCCCCGCCCACACCCAACGTCTCGAGCAGCTCGTAGCGCTCCTTGATCAGCGTCGGCACTTTCCGTCCCTTTCACACATACGTTCCGCGTTCTCCTACCCTTGTCAGGTGGGCCCGCAGATTGAGGTGATATTCGGCGTGCGCAGCTCGCGCGTTTCGCTGGAGGGAGACCGCACGACCGTCGGCAATGCGGCGGAGAACGACGTGGCTCTGGCCGACGATCCGACCGCGAGCCATTTACACGCGATCCTCGAGCGGTTCCCGGCCGGGTGGTGCGTGACTGATCTCGGCTCGTCCAACGGCACGTGGGTCAACGGCGAGCGCATCTGGGCCTCTCGCCGGTTGCGAGACGGCGACGAGATCCGTGTCGGGCAGACCCGCCTGATCTTCCGCGACCCGCTAAGCGCCAGCGGCGCGGTGACCGAGGCCGAGGACGGGCCACCGTCGCTGACCACCCGTGAGCGCGATGTGCTCCTGGCGCTCTGCCGGCCCCTGCTCGACCGCGACATTTTCACCGAGCCAGCATCCACTCGGGCGATCGCTGATGAGCTCGTCATCACCCAGGCGGCCGTCAAGCAGCACCTAGCCAACCTGTACGAAAAGTTCGGCGTCGCGTCCGGGGACTCCCACCGCCGTGCTCGGCTCGCCAACGAGGCGCTGCGACGCGGCGCTGTCTCACTGACGCAACTGCAAGTCCCCGAAGACACCTGAGTACCCGCTACACCGTGTGATCGTGTCCTGATGGTCACCCGACCATCATCCGTGATGTTCGGGGCCATTGCCATGTCCCGATCGGGTGCAACGCACTGACCGGTCGGCAACGGGATGCTTACCACGCGGCAAGAGAGCTAGCGCAAACCTGTCGTGCCGGCAAGGAAATCCTTACCTCCACGGCAGGGCATTGACTCCCTTGGGCCCATGGTCTCGAGGAACTCGCCAGCGCATCATCTCTGCCAATCACCACAGCGGATTGGATCGCCCAAGCGAGCCTATCCCGGACCAGGAGGAAGTCACATGACCTGCACATTCGCTAATCGCCGCACCGTCGGGATCATCTCTGTCGCCCTTGCGCTGGGGATCGCCGCCCCAGCCGAAGCGAGGCCCTTCGACCTCAACCAACAGGGCTCCGAGGTTCCCGCCGAGTCGGCGCAGACGCAGGCTCAGGGCGTCCCCGCGACGACCAGCCACACCAGCAGCGGCATCTCTGACTGGGGATACGTGGCCATCGGATCCGGCGCCGCTTCCCTCGCGCTAATCGGCGTCGGCGGAACGCGCGTGGCCGGCCGCCGTCGTCAACGGCCAAGCGCGACCCGGGGGTCGACCACCGCCGCGTGATCCCGAACTCCCGGCCCGCTCGCGTCGCCCAGCACGCCGCCCGTGCAGGGAAGATGCCGTCCGCGCTCGGGGTCAGGCGGCGCGCCGGGCGCTCGACTTCTCCTCCGCCCGGCGACGCAAACTGACACCGGTATGGGCCCGAATCAGCCGTCCATCATTCGTATCGAGCCAGGGCTCGCTGCTGTCACTTCGGAGGCTGAGGGCCATCCAGAAAGGAACACCAAAAGCAATGAAATCGAAATGGATGTTCACGCTTCTTCTCGCCGGAGTTCTCGGTGGCGGAACCGGAACCTATGCCACCGACGTCACGGCGACGACGCTGACCCCGCCACCGGGCCCGGTCACGAAGATTCTCGGCCAATCCGCCTTCGACGGGTTCCACGTTCGCGCAAATTCGATCCCGCCTGGCCTTTGGCGAGCGGTGATCAAGACGCACGGACAGTCCGACGTCTACGCCGTCGATAACAAGTTCGCACCGGGAGCGACCACCGGCTGGCATTCGCATCCCGGCCCCAGTCTGATCATGGTCATCTCGGGGACGATCACGGACTACATGGGCGACGACCCGAGGTGCGCGGGTCACGACTATTCGGCCGGGAGCGGATTCATCGACGCCGGAGGAACCGACGTGCACATGCTGCGCAACAACGGAGACATGGCCGCAGAGACGATCGCCGTGCAGATTCTCCCGCACGGTGCCCCGAGAAAGAGCAGCGAGCCACAGCCCAGCAACTGCCACGTCAGCTGATTGGGGCTAGTCCGGGATCGGCGCTGGCGGCCGGACTAATCGATGCTGCCGCCGGCGCAGGCCCGCTCGTCACTGACCTGCGCTTGACACCGCACACAGCACCCGGGAGACCAAGGCCCCCGATTCCAATGCCTGCGCGCGTCGCTGGCCCGAATGGACGGCCCACAGTGGGCGGATCATCGCCGACGTTGAGGCCCCCCGGCCCCTGATCGGGGGGCTCGGGGCACTCGGCACTGCGAACTTCGACGGTCGAATCGACGTGATCGAAGGACAACCACATTGCCAACTCATCTGCTCGGCCCGGGCGAGACTCAATCGCCCCGTTCCTGCACGATCAGTCTCGTACATCCAGAACGCGCGCCCTTACAGGAAGGAACCCGCTTCGCGATTCGGCAAGCCTCCCATCGTCGCCGGCACAGGTCCTGGATCG
>JAXDGI010000020.1:0-2577 GCA_034665145.1 Solirubrobacteraceae bacterium | reverse complement strand
CGCCCTCGTGCTGGAGGGGACCGTCGGGATGCTCGTGGGCAACCAAACGCTGCTCTGCCCGCCGGGCTCCTCCGTCTGCAAGCCGCGAGGGCTGCCGCATGCGTTCTGGAACCAGACGTCGCAGCCGGCTCGCCTTGCCGAGATCTGCGTCCCCGGCGGTGTGGAGCGCTACATGCAGCGCCTGTTCGAGCACTTGATCGACCACAAGGGATCCCCCAACCCGCAGTTCCTTCACGCCCTGGCCGAGGAGTACGGCATCCGCCTGGTCCCGGAACTGGCGATCCAGCTGTCGGCTCAGTACGGCGTGCGCCTCATGGGCACCCGACCGCCTGCGGGGATCGACGAATCGGCTGGAGCGGTGAGGAGTTAGGTCACCCCCCTGGATCCTTCAGCGTCGGCCACGACAAGCAATTAGGTGAACTGCCCCGCCGAGGCCGCCCAGCCCGCTTTTGCGGGTAGCGTATGCCATGAGTCGGCCTTCAGTCCCTTGGCCAACACTCTTGCGTTCCCGATTGCGCGCCTCTTGCAGAGCAATCGCGAAGGCAGATGAAGACGCTGCTGCCAGCCGCGGGTTGCGGTGGACAGGCCATCCCGCGCCACCAGAGCTTCCCACCCCGCGGCCCCGGCAGGAGTCCTCAGGTGCTGAGCAACTTCTTGAGCTCCTCGAGCTCTTCTCGATGATCGCCGATCGCCGTGAGGATGCTGACGCGGTCCTCCAGCGCCGTCCGCAGATACGTGCCGTAGACCGCAGGCAGACCCTGAGCGAGGCTTGCGAACAGCTCGACCGCCTCGGTATTCGCTTCCAGGGCGGGATCTCAGAGGCCCGCTTCCATCCTGGTGCCGTAGAGCTTTCCAAGGGACATGGCCAGGTCGGGGGTGAAGGCCTGGGGGTTGGCGGCGGCCAGCGTCCGGCGCAGGTCCAGCGCCTCCTCGGCAGCCCCGAGGGCCTCCTCCCGGCGGCCGAGGTCCGAGAGGCGGTTGGCCAGGTTGTTGAGCAGGCCTGCGCGCCTTGCGGGATCGGCCTCCTGACTCAGGGCTCGCTCGGTGACGGTGGCCGCCAGCCGTGTGAGTGCCGTGGAGTAGGCTCGATTCGCGACATCGGAGACAGCGACACTCATGGGCCGTAGCAGTACAGAGCGACGTCTTGTCGACAAAGCCGAGCTTCGGAGAGCGTGGGCGAACGAGCGCGACGCGGCGCGCTCAACCCGAACTCGAGGTGACGGTCCCGTGGAATGGAGTCACCTCGAGCGCGCCCACATCGTGAGCCAGCCGGGGGCGGGCATGCACGTGCGCACGCACCTCGCGATGTTGGGGTACGGGCTGCGCCATCGGGACCTCCGAGAGATCGCGGGCCAGATGCTCCGCCTCACGGTGGCCGCGCCAGGCTCATGGACCGGCCGCTACCCAGTCGGCAACACCGGTGGCGCTGACGTCAGCGCTCTCCTCCCGATGTCCATACCCGACGATCTTCGACAGCTTCTCGAAGGTCCCGCCGCCGGTGGTGCCGGCGTCCCGCTCACGTCATCGGTTCAAGGTCGTCGAGCTCGCCGCCGGAGTGCAGTCCGATGAGCGCGCCTCGCTACCGGCGTGACGTGCCGTCCGACGTTGACACTGACGCGACTCGTCCGTCGGCAGTCGGAGTCGACGGCTTCGCGCCCGGGAGAGGGCGCTCCATCGGCTGGATCGTCGTGGTCAGCGTGCTGACAGGCCTCGTCGGGTCCGCCGTGCTCACTCTGGTCGTATTCGCCGGCGCACGCGAGCACGTCATCACCGCCTTCGCGCTCCTGGCGTATGCGGTCGGATGGGCGCTGCTCGCCACGCTCTCGGCTCGATTCACGGAGCAACCGCAGCGCTGGGCGATTGTTCCCGCGGCCAGCATGGCGTTGACCGGCGTCGGGATTGTCTTGTTTGCCAGCAGCAACAGCGTCATGCAGGCGCTCGGATGGTTCTGGCCGCCGCTGCTCCTTGTGCTCACCGTATGGACGACAACCCAAGTGCGACGTCACCTCCATAGTTGGAGTCGATGGCTGCTATATCCGGCCCTCGCCTTCCTCGTGTTGGCTTCAGTCGGCGGGGCTGTCGAGACGCTCCTGGAGCGGTCTGACCGATCCAACAACGCCATGCCGGGCGAGTTGGTTGATGTCGGCGGCCGCCAGATGCACATCCATTGCACTGGCTCGGGCAGTCCGACGGTCGTGCTGCAGCCAGGCCTCGGCGAGATGTCGTCTGCTCTCAGCTTGATCGCACCCGCTGTGGCCAAGAACACCAGGGTCTGTGTCTATGACCGCGCCGGGCGAGGGTGGAGCGACTCCGCCTCGGGTGCGCAGGACGGCGACCACATCGCGGCGGATCTGCACACGTTGCTGCGGCGGGCCCGCGTCCCTGGTCCCTATGTCCTGGCGGGACACTCCTTCGGCGGCCTCTACGTCCTCGCTTTTGCGGCGCACTACTCGGATGAGGTGGCCGGCATGGTTCTCATCGACTCGACGCCGCCCGATGCCTTCACCAGCCTGCCCGACTACCCCGGCTTCTACTCGGGGTTCCGAAGGGTTGGCGCATTGCGCCCGACCGTGGCGC
>JAXDGI010000019.1:0-33793 GCA_034665145.1 Solirubrobacteraceae bacterium | reverse complement strand
TCCACATCGACGGTCATCAAATCAATACGCGCCTCTATGGCCTCAAGAGGCGTCCTTCGCTTGTCGAGGCCAACGACCTCGTGAACATGGGCGGCGAACCTCCTCGCATGGGTATCGCCGATCGCGGCGGCTCGCTCTACCGAGTTAGCTCGCCGCCGGTGGCGTCTGGCTGTTTGCTCGGCAATCAACGAGTGCTGTGCCTTCTGGGCGTCATCGTTCGCTTGTCGCTGTGGCGCGACGCGAGCGTCCCAGTCAGCCTTGGCTTGATCAGCGTGCCGTGATGCCTCCTCACCCCGCCTGGGTGCTCGCCTGACCTCGTCACAGATCCGGGCGTACTCGGGATCGCCTCGTTCCCAGCGCGCTTGTTCTTCCAGGAAGTTCTCCTGCTCCCAGGCATCGGTCTGGCGCACAGCGTGATCGGCGTGACCGAGCCTGTACCAACTTTTCCTCGCGGGTGCGTCGCCACTGTGTGGCGGCTCTTGCAGGATCGTCATGACTGACCTCCTACCAAGACCCCCGCAATAAGGACGGGCCCTGCTTGTAAACGGCGCTTCTGTCGCTGTGGACGAAACGGCGCGTGAGGTCAGCGAGAGGCAGGTGTTGCCCGCCGAGGGCCTGCGCGAGAGATTCGAGCAGTAGCGGCCGATAACGGCCCTCCGACGACCATACTCCGATTCGAGGCATGTAACCGATCCCAGCCGGCACGCGTGGCTCGCACAGACCTAGCGGCCGGCGCCGTGCGTGGACCTCGACGCGTCCGCTCCCGCGGTAGAAGGATGAATGCTCTTGATGGCTACAGCCGGACTGGCCACCGTACGACATTTGGAACAGAGCGTCTCGTGGTCCTCAGGCGTTCGTTCGGTGCTCGGCGGCGTCGTGGCGGGCATTCGCCTTCTGGTCCAGTGTCATCGCTCCGGGATGGCCGACTCCGGGCCATGGCGTGAGCAACAGTAAGAGGCGGGCGTTGGAGCGGGCGTGCACGGCGTGACGCTCGTTGGGGGCGAATTCGACCAGCAGACCACTACCGCCAACGACGCTCTCAGCGGCGCTGCTCGTGATCTCGACCTCGCCATCGAGCACGGTCACCCAGGCCCGTTCGTGCACCTGGTGATCATCGAAGCTCTCGCCTGCCGGGATCGTTAGGCGACCACGCGCGCCGTCGGTGGAGGCGAGGATCTCCGGAGCGTGTGGTTTTAGGTCTAAGCTCGTGATCGCCCATCTGTTCATGTGATCTCCTCGGCTCGGGTGCCGACGGACACTGGTAGTAGGCGCTAGCTGGTAGTAGGCGCGTTCGGCTAGCGGCGCCGCTCTGAACGCGACAGTCCGCCTCGACTCGCTGACGCGTCGGGAGACTTGCGCAACGCGCGAAAAGCAGTCGTTGTCGGCGGGTCCATGAGCGAACGCTGTCGGCGGCTGCACGGCCGGATGCGTGCTCGCGCGCGGAAGGGCGCGTGAGCAGCCCGCGCCTTTGCGACCGCGTTGCATGAAACCGGTTGCACGCGCTTCGAGGCTCGAGCGGGGCGACGTCTTGCAGCGTGACTGTCCTTCGGTTAGGTTCGCTGTATGCCAATCCTCATTCGCTACGCGCCCACGTCGTTGACCCGCGAGCAGTACGACAAGGTCAACGAAGTTCTTCAGGAGAATGGCCCCGGCGGACCCCCTCAACCACTCCAAGTGCACGTCATGTTCGGTGAGGGGTCGGACCTTCGAGTCAGTGAGATCTGGGAATCAGAGGCCGCGTGGCAGCAAGCCTGGGACGGTGGCCTCAAGGCCGCGCTGTCCACCGCCGGCGTTGAGCTTCCCGAACCCGACAAGTTCCCGGTCCACGAGCTCTGGGGAAGCCGCGTAGCGGACGCGTAGCGATCACGCGAGGTTGCTTTCGCTGACGCGCGCTTCGCGCGAGAAGCGATCGTCCCCGTTAGTGCTCCTTCCACGCAATACGGGCATTCTCGGTGGCGTCGTAGCCCGGTAGTGGGGCTTCTGCTCCGGGTGGAATCCGGCAGTGACAGAACCGCGGTGTCATCACCCGCGGGCCTCTGCTTTCGGTTCGACCACGCGCATTGGCGACGACGCGTCCCGGGGCCCGGATTTGCGGAACTCGAGACTGGTCGAGCCCGGACGCCTTCAGAGTCGGTGATCCCAGCTGGGCGGCGACAGTGACCGCAGCAGTACTGCTGGCGCGCGACGGCTTCCGACCCCGCCCGGCCCAAGCACGCGAGGAACAGGTCGGCGGGCCTGCATCTACCCGGCCCCAGCGAACATGCCGCGAACGTCGCCGCTGAGCGGTGCGCCGTGCCCGACGCATAGCCGTGTTGGTTTGAGCTCAAGCAGTTTGAGCGCGGTGCGCGCAGCCTGTTCGGGATCGATGTTGAAGACGCCGACGATCGGTTGGCCGTCGTGGGTGGCGAGCGCGTCTGCGGCGATCAACGTCCGGTGCTTTGGGCTCCACACGGCCAGCTGGCCGGGGGTGCGTCCCGGAGCGCCGATCAGCTCGGCTCCAATCTCCCAGTCCAGTGCGTCGCCGGCCAGCAAGAGGCGATCGAGCTCAACTGGCTCCGGCGGGCGAACGAGAGCCATGCTCTCCTCGAACAACGGCTGCTCCCAATCCTGGAGCCGTGGAGCGGCCGCGTGCGTGCGTCCCGCGAAGACGCCTGCTTCCTGCGCTGGTCCGAGCAGTTCGGCGCCCGTACGTAAGGCCACCTGGTGCGCAGAACCGTAGTGGTCGGTGAGCGTGGGTGAGCAGCAGTTGGCGGACCGCGATCGCCGAGCTCTCGACGATCGCCCTGATTTCGAAGCCCGCCACTGTGCTGCTGCCCATCGCCCGCTTCGGCAGCCTGGCCTGGCTCACCGCGGCCGCCGCGTTGCTGCCCGTCGCACGACGAGGCACAACCACCACCACCCACGAAGGGATCACACCATGAACGGCATCCTGGCCAATCAGATCGCCATCGTCCCGGCGCCAGCCGAGGCATCGGCGCGGCTACCGCCCGCGCCCTCGCCGAGGCCGGCGCGACAGTCGTACTGGCCGCACGCGACGGCGCCCGCCTCGAACAGCTCGCCAGCGAGATCCAGGCCGGCGGCGGCACCGCGCTGAGCGTTCCGACCGACATCAGCAGTCCAGACGACGTCGAGCGCATGGTCGCGCGCACGCTCGACGCGTACGGCCGTCTCGACATCGCGTTCAACAATGCCGCCGGCGGCGGCCACCCCCACCCCGCTCACCGACGTCGCGGCCGGACTTCGACAGCGCCGTGGCGATCAACCTTCGCGGCACGTTTCTCTGTCTCAGCACGAGATCGCCGCGATGCTCGACAGCGGCGGCGGTGCGATCGTCAACATGACCTCCACCGCCGGTCTCGAGGCGGTCGGCGGTCTCGCTGCCTACGTTTCGACCAAGCACGGCATCGTCGGCCTCACCAAGGGCGCGGCACTCGAATACGCGGCCCGCGGTCCGCAACATCCGGGTCAATGCCGTCGCCCCGGGACCTATCCTCACCGAGCAGCTCCAGCGGGCCGGCGAGACGGCGCAACAGGGCGCGCTCGGGCCTGCACCGCATCGGCCGTCCTGACGAGGTCGCCGCCACCGTCGGTGGCTGTGCAGCGATGGCGCATCCTTTCTGACCGGCGCCGCGATCCCCATCGACGGCCGCAAGCTCGCCGGAATGGCCCCCTTCGCCGGAATGGCCCCTTCCGGCCGGCAAAGGCCCGCCGATTAGTCACCTGCGCGCGCGAGAAACGGAGTATTCCCATGTACGCAATCGCCCTGTCTGAATTCGGCGGCCCTGAGGTGCTCAGGGTCCGCGACATCCCCATCTCAGAACCCGGCTCCGGCCAGATTCGTGTCCGGAGCCTCGCTGGGCTCGCGATTCTCTGGCCGCGTCGAGACTGGGAGTTCTCGTTATCCCCCGCGCAGTTCATCGGCATCTACATCGAGCTGGCCGACGACGAGCCACTTGAGCTACCGATGATTCATCGCGATCTCGCCCTACACATGGGCAACAGCGCCGAGCTCAACCGCAAGCAATTGCGTTGGCTGACCGGAGCGTTTCGCGCCACCAAGCCTCCGGCTCCAACTCCGCCGCAGCCGATCCGTCCCAGTCCGATGGTCGGGGAGACGCGCGGCGGGGGCAGCAATACCTCGACGAAGTAGCTCCAGCCCTGCGAGGCAGGGCTTAGTTCGTCACCATCAAGCGTGATGGACTCGGCATGAACCTCGATGCCGTCGCCGCTGCCCGGCGCCCTTGCCGCCCGTTCCGTCTTGGAGTAGGATCGCGCGATCAGGGCGGAAGACCGTGGGGACGGGCGTCTGGGACAGCGGGACTTCCGTGACTAGCTAGCTGGGGGGTTGCTGTGTTACGGCGTGAAAGCCTGCGGCCACTACGCGCGTGGCTGGTGGCATCGGTGATCGGGATCGGGCTTCTCGTGCCGGCGAGCGCCGGTGCGATCTCATCGGCGCAGTGCTCGGCGCGTGTGAACGACACTCCGAGCCTTCTGCTGCCGTGTATCCAGAAGGCGGACCTCTGGCAGCACATGCAGGACTTTCAGGCGATCGCCAATGCGAACCCGGGCCCGGACGGCCATCCGTCCCGCAATTCCGGCGAGCCGGGCTACAAGGCGTCGGCCGATTACGTGGCGAAAGTGATGCGGGCCGCAGGCTACAACGTGACGATCCAGACCTACAAGTTCACGTATTTCGCCTACACGGGGACCCCCAGCTTTAGCGAGACTTCCCCGGTCGCACAGACCTACACGATGAACACCGATTGGATCCCTGCGCAGAGCACGGGAACGGCGAGTGCCGCCCTCCAGCCAGCCGGGGGCATCATTCTGCCGCCTACGCCGACATCGAGCTCGACAAGCGGGTGCAGCGCATCTGACTTCAGCGGCTTCGTGACGGGCCGGATTGCGCTCGTCCAGCGTGGCGGATGCAACTTCGGCGTGAAGGTGCTGAACGCCGAGGCTGCCGGTGCGTCTGGTGTCGTCATCTTCAACGAGGGCAACCCCGGCCGCACTGGCCTGCAGGGCCTGAGCCTGATAGACGCAGCGGGGAACCCGATCGTCCCGACGATCCCGGTCGCCAGTACGACGTTCGCGGTCGGCCAGGATCTCGACAACCAGTACCAGCGGGCGGTGACGGGCGGCTCGGCACTGCCGACCCTCTCCCTGTCTATACCGGCGATTATCAAGCCGAACACCGACGACTACAACGTGATCGCCGACTCGCCGGGCGGGGACACGAACCACACCGTCGTGGTCGACGCCCACCTCGACGCAATCTACGGCGCCGGGATGCTCGACAACGCGTCCGGGTCGACCACGATTCTTCAGATCGCCCAGATGATGAAGAACGTCAACCCGGCCAACCATCTGCGCTTCATCTGGTTCGGTGGTGAGGAACTGGGGCTGCTCGGCTCCCAGGCGTACATCAACAGCCTGAGCTCTTCGCAGCTCAACCACATCGGCTATGACCTGGACGCCGATGTGACGGCGACGCCGAACTATGTGATCGGGGTCCTGGACCCGGCGGGACCCGATCTGTTCACGCGCACGCCCACTGCCACAACGTTCCCCAGCCGGGTGTACAAGGCATCTGACGTCTCGCGCGACGAGTCGATCGACTACTTCAACTCGATCGGCATGAACCATGAACTGTTCTCTCCGACCGGGACCGACGCGTTCAACTTCAACGTGGCCGGGATCCCTGCCGGCGGCATGCTCACCGGGCAGGACTGCTGCAAGACCCAGGGAGACGTCAAACTGTTCGGCGGGTCGCTGGGCAACTTCGAGGGCAACGTGCCGAGCTTCGACGGTGGCTGCGTCGACAACCCGTTCCTATGGTGCGACAACCTCAGCAACAACGACCCGAACGTCCTCACGTTCATGTCCAAGGCGTTCGCCAACGCGGTCGTCCGCATGGCGTTCGACACCAAGGTCATGAGCTCCAGCAATAGTTCGGTGACCCCGCCGAAATATCCGATCAGCAGTGAGGTCGGGCGGCACTTCACCGCCAAGTGATGCAGCCCGAGGTGGCGTCGGGTTGAGACCCGGCGCCATCTCGCGCCGCGGAGAAAGCAGGGAGCCGGGCGCCGACGAAGGCGCGCGTCCTGCCGCTGGTAGTGGCCTGCGCCACTACCAGCGTCTTGCCGCTCCTACCGCGAACTGCCGCCATGCACCGTCATCTGCCCCTCGCCCGCCAGTCGATCCGGCGCTGGCCTGGCCGTAGCTGTAGCCGCTGGCGCAGCGCGCACCCGCGGGGCAGCTGGGCGGGGTCAGGCCCTGCCGCATCGAGGGGAAGTGCTCCCGGACCACCCCGGTGGTGCTCGTGACATCCGCCGTGGTCGCCCGTGCGGTCCCCGGCCACCACGCCAGGTACCAGCCTCCCGACACGGTCGCCTGGACCGAGCTGCCGTCGCTGCGATCGATCCTGACTGACCTGACGCCGGCACCGATGCGCCCATCGACGAGGGTCAGCGCCTGACCGGAAGAGTTTTCCATCCCTGAACCGAACAGCTGGACCTGCCCGGCCGGAACGTCGGCCAAGTTTGCTCCGCTGTTGCCCGACGCGATCGACAGCGAGCCTCCCTGGAGGCAGGTGTGGCTGCTGGTCGCGTGGCGTAGATGGAGGCGGTGTATGGCCCGCGGGTATCGGTCAGCACCGGAGTCCCACGGTTGGCGCCGCACTGCTGCTCGGCGGCCGCGAGCTGCCCCGCCCCGGGTGCGTCGGCGTCGCCGACAAGCCCGCGAACGCGGGCGACGCGCTTGAGCCCAATGTCTCCTGGGCTGCAGTGAAAGTTCGAACACCTCGCGCAGCCGCGCGAGTCCGCGCGCGGCGTTGCTCTTGACCGTCCCCGGCGGACAGCCGAGAACCTCGGCCGTCTGGACCTCGGTCAAGTCGTTGAAGTAGCGAAGGACGAGCACGGCGCGCTGGCGAGGCGGCAGCCGCCCGAGCGCCTCGACCAGCTCGGCATGGGTGTCGAGTGCCGCTAACGGATCGACTGATCGCTCGGCGGCCCCGAGGGCCAGCGGGTCGAGCTCGACACGGCGCCGTGCCCGGCCGCGAGCGCCGTCAGTGGCGAGGTTGATGAGAATCCGCCGGGCATATGCGTGTGGCTGGTCCATCGAGCGCACCCGCGGCCAGCGTGCGTGCGACCTTCAGCAAGCATTCCTGGACGAGATCCTCGGCTTCGGCCTCGTCCCAGGCGATGAGAAAGGCGGTGCGCAGCAGATCATCGACGTGGGCCGCGACGAACTGGTCAAAGGCGTCAGGAGCGCGTGCCATCACGCTATACAACCCCCTTCGGGGCGTGAACAGTTCCGCGTTCCAGCTCCCCGCACGACCGGACGCGCCGGCGGTCACCGAGGCCTACGTCTGCTTGACACTCGCCGCGATTCCCACGGAAAGCTACGGGATCCACGCCGGCGGGCGGCGTCGAGCCCAGGCAGGGATCGGGCCATCGGTCGCACCCTTCTTTGCACGCTCATTGCATACGAGCGATTCCGGCTGCGCGGACACCTGTTTCGAGCTCGTCCAGCCCGAACGCGCCGACCGGCCCGAGTGCACCCGGCGCGTTTACGTTTCCCGCCTGGGCCGCCATGGCCGCCCACGCGAGCATCTCGAAGCCAAAGGTGTAGGTGTTGACCCCCTCGAGCCTGACCGCGTTCAGCTCGCGACCGTCGGCGGCGTAGGCCGTGGCGAGGATCGCCGAGCTGCTGCGGCTCCGGGCGGCTTCGTCGGGACCGCCGGTGGAGCCCTGCGCCTGGCGCCATAGCAGCGTCTTGAGCGCGGTCCCTGCCAGTGGCAGCGTGGTTGCGCCGGCGATTAGGGCCGATATCACGGGCATGTACCGCACGTATGCGCCGTCCATGCCGAGCAGGACGTCCACTTGCTGAAGTTTCGGGTGCCGGGCGGGCAGCGTGAGGTGCTCGGAGGCGCCGACGCTGATCGCGAGCCGCGGGCGCGAGTCGCCCAGGTTGAACTTCCGGACGCGCGCGCCGAGGCGTTCGGTCCTCAGCCGGCCGCCTCGGAAGGCGAACGACGGCTCAAGCAGCGCGCTGATCAAGCTTGCCTGTGTCCCGCCGCTGCGGCCTGCCGCGCCCTGGCCGAAGTACCCGATCTGTATCCGCGTTGCCTCTTCTCGGGCCTCGCTGAGCGCGAGCGCGCCGGCGAGATTACCGGGCACCCAGTCGTAACCGAACGCGGTCAAGAGGGACGCACCGGTGCCTTCAGCCTGCCGGCCGTAGTGCTCGAACACGCGGCGGGTGAAGGCCGGCTCGCCGCTGGAATCGATGTAGACCGCGCCAGCGTCGATCGCCGCTTCGATCGCCGGCGCGCCCCAGCGGAGGAAGGGGCCGACGGTCGAGATCAGCACGTCTCGATCTTGCACGAGCGCCCGCACGGTTTCGGGACGCGTGACATCCGCGGTGCGCGTCTCGAGGCCTCCAAGCTGGTCGGCGAGCCGCTCCAAGCGCTCGGCGGAGCGGGCGGCGAGGATTGGCTTGGCCCCGCGCGCGACGAGCGCACGCGCAGTCATCTCGCCCGTATAGCCCGTGGCTCCGAACACGACAATCCGCCCGGCCATTACGCGAACCGTCTCTGCTCAAGCACCAACAGTAAAAAGCACTTGTTCGACATCAAAAGCACCCGCCTCAGACTCGACTCGATGTTTACAGTGCTCACATTATCGGGATGACGTGAACGCTGTCAACATCTACGTGATCGATGTCGACTAAGGCGCCTTACCACCACGGAGATCTACGCACGGCGCTGGTTCGTGCGGCGATGGAACTGCTCGAGGAAAGCGGCGAGACCGCCCTCTCGCTGCGCGCGGTCGCGCGCCGCGCCGGCGTATCGCCGGCGGCCCCCTACCGGCACTACGCCGACCGCCAAGCGCTCGACTCAGCTATCGCAGCGGTCGGCTATCGCGAGCTCGCCGAGTGGCTGGCGGCGGCACACCCATCGCCCTCCACCCCCGAGCAGCTGGCCAGCGTCGCGGTCGCCTACGTGCAGTTCGCGCTCGAGCGGCCCGCCCTGTTCCGAATCATGTTCGGGGAGTCATGCGACCGCGACAACGACGAACGCGTCGCGGCCACCGCCGCCGTATCGGCCTACGTGCGTTCGATCGCCCAGCGAACCTTCCCGCAAGCCGACGCCGAGGCGCTGGCGACCGCGATCTGGGCACTCGTCCACGGGCTCGCGTTCCTGTACCTCGACGGCAAGCTCGATGCCCCCACACCGTCTGCAGTGGCCGATCGTGTCACGGCCGCGATCCAGGCGCTGCTCACCGTCACCCGTCCCGACGCGCGACCCTCGCCCGGGGAATCCCGGTCGGGCGCGGGCAGTCCTGGTGTTTGATCGGCGCGTCGGCAAGCAGATAGGCTGATCGGATATGGCGGGTCGCAACCGCTCATCGGCCAAGCCATGGTGCTAGCTGCTTCCGCGTACGTCGTCATCCCGTTCGCGTTCGCCGGCGGAAGCCTGATCTTCGCTGCGTTCCTGGTGGTGTTGTTCTTCGCGGTGGTGTACGGCTACTACACCCGGAGAGGCAGTGGGATCAGTCAAACGCCCTACCGTCGTCCGGGTGGACCTCCGGAGTCGCCGAGCGAGCTCGCCCACGACACGACACAGGACGTGCGCGGCTGGGCGCGCGGCACCGCTGGCCGCCATCGACGGGCCCGGCCTGCCGACGCGCGTCAAGCCTCCGACCCGGTAGCACAGGCGCTGGCCGACTGGCGGGCGGGGTCCGTCACGACGCCGGGACTCGATCCGCCGGTCGGTTCGGCCGACCACGTCCGGGGACCCGAGCAGGTTCCTACGGTGGTCGTGTACCTCGATGTCTCCTCCGAGCCGTGTCGGAGCGCGTATCGGCTTCTGTCCAGGCTCGCCGACACGCAGCAGATCCGGTTGGCGGTGCGTCAGCTGCCGCTGGCTGACGTCCACCGGGTCTCGCTACCGGCCGCAGAAGTCCTGGAGGCTGCGGCCGCGCAGGGCAAGTTCTTTGAGCTGCTCAACCATCTCGCCAACACGGGAGTCAGAGACGACACCGAGTTGCTCGACCTCGCGAGCCGGCACGTGGCAGATCCGGCTCGTCTCCGCTGGGAAGTACGCGCGGGGCACTATCGAGCTTCTGTGGTTGACCAGATCCATCAAGCCACCGCGAGCGGCGCGCGCGTCGTCCCCGCGATCTACATCAACAACAAGTCCTACGACGGACCGGTCACGACGGACGACCTGGATCGAACCCTGCGCCGCCTGAGGGCATCGAACTGAGAAGGGCTATCGGTGCGTTCGTTTGGTCCCGATGCACGGCAAAGGGGGTCGACCGCGAATCCTGTCGCTTGTCCGTAATTGGAGGCGTCTGGCCGCACGATGCGCCGCTACGGCACCGGACGAGCCCGAACAGCGGGCGAACGTCGGGCCAGATGTCTCACTCTCGCAGTTCTCCGTTGGGTCCAGAGCCGGTCGCTGAGCGCCCAGCCGGCGTAGCCGAGCGCCCCGAGGGTGCCGGTGGCGGTCAAAAGGACGCCGGCGGCACTGACCCCGGCTACACCGTTGGAACCGAGGATCAGGACCATCCCGGCGGCCCCGACGCCGGGGCCGACGGGAAGCGCACCGAGCACCGCCACGGCGATCAGCACGGCGGTTGCGTCGAATACCGAGGCGTGGACGCCACTTGCGTGCAACATCAGCCAGTTGCGCGCGATCTGCGCGCAGACAGCGAGGGCAACGAAGATTGCGACACGCGTGCGGGCGCGGGCTTCGCCGAGCGCGGTAAGCCCCTTCCACCATCCACTGGGGTGGTGACGGGCCAGCCGGGCGAGCCCCGCGACGGCGGCGAGCACCGCGCAGAAGGCGACGAGCGGCGTCCACCACGGCAACCCGAGGGGGGCGACGAGGGTGAACGAGAACAGCGTCGCCAGCGCGACTTCTGTGAGCACGATCGGTATCTCGGTCGCGGCGAGGACCACTGTCCTCGGCGTCTCTCTCGGTGCTGCACGACGGAGGGATGCGATCCGCACGGCGAACCCCAATTCGCCGTTGATGATGTTGCCCAGGTAGCCAACACCCGCCGCGCCGTATAAGCGCCGGCGGCCAACGGTGCCGCCGGCGGCGTGCACGCACACGTTCCATGACTCGCTGCGTGCCAGCAGCGAGGCGGTCTGTAGGGTTGCGGCAGCCGTCAACGCCCACCACGGCGCATCGGCGAGGGCGCGTGCGAAGTGGTCCCAGCGGCCAGCCAGAACCAGGACGAGCACGCCCAGCGCGAGCAGCGTGCCGACGACGGTCAGCGGGCCGCGTCGGCGGCTGGCGACCGCGGCAAGACGACCCCACGCCCGCACCACGAGGTGGCTGGAGTCGCACGGCGACCGGTGGCGGACGCCATCCTGGTCGGCTGCGCTCGTGGCGGACATCAGGTCACGTTCACCTACCCGCAGATGGCGATCGGAACACGACCTGTAACCTCATTCAGGTAAACCTTCGCTAAGCATCTGACCGCGAGGTGCCATGCGCCTGGGATACATAGCCGAAGCCTCTGGCCGCGGCCGCTACGCCGTCCTACCAGGCGCCGGGGCCCGGTCAGGGAGCAGGCGGACGATCGATAACGATGCCTTGGGGTCCGATGCGAAATTCCCGGACTCGGGGCTCGTTACGACTGGCGCGTGTCTTGAGTGCGGTGACCGCGCGGCCGATGGTGTGCTCGTCACGGAGGTATTGGAGCACGAGCACGTTGTCCGAAAGGTGGGAGACGCCGAACTCAGACAGGCGAGTAACGGTAAAGAGGTCGGGAAGCTCGCTGGTCATGAACACACTGACTCCTGCCCGTGAGCAGCGTTGGATCAGTGAATACATATATTCGCGGAAGCGGACCTCGTCGCCGCTGGCGAACAGCACGTCGGTGAGGCTGTCGACCAGGATGCGTTTAGCCCCGAGCCGCTCGACGGCATCGAGAAGCTCGTAGATCCACTCATCGACATACAGGTCGACCGGGGAGCGGTACATCATCGTGACCGCGTCACCGAGCGTCCAGCCGAACGACCTGGCGACGCGAGCGAGTTGGGTGGGGTTTTCCTGGAGGCTCGCGACAATTCCATGCTCGCCTGCCGCCGCGCCCGCGACGATGAAGTGCAGGCCCATCAGTGTCTTTCCGATTCCCGACGGACCTGCGCACAGCGTTGACGAGCCGGGCCAATAGCCGTCGGCGAGCATCTCATCGAGAGCCTCGATTCCCGTGGACACCCGGTCGGCGCCCAGGTCGTAGTCAGACTGGTCGACCGTGTCGGCCAGGCGCGGAAAAGCGCTCAGCCCGGCGGCGCTGATGCGGTATGAGTGCCGGCCCGAGAGGTAGTTGCTGCCGCGGAGCTTGAGTACTTCCAGCACGCGACTTGAGCGCTCCCCCGATCGCCGCGAGCCCAAGCCGAGGATGCTGTCCGCCACCGCGGATTCGGGCTCCCCGGAGATCGAGTCGAGGGGGTATTCCCCCAGCCAGAAGCTCGACCCAACCACCGCGCTGGTGGCGGTGGCTAGCTCGTAGAGGAAGCCGCGAAACTCACGGTGAGTAGCGGCATAGGCTGCCAGCGCTTTGAAGCTGTCGATGATCAGGATGCCGGGATGCCGCTCTCGCAGAAGAGCGCGGAGTCTCTCGAGCGTTCGCGGCAAGCCTCCCTGTTCGAGATCTTCGCCGAGATCCTCATAGAAGACGCGCTGCCCGACGCTGGCGAGATCAAAGAACTCGAGGCTCTGGCTGAACCGGACCAGCTTGTCAAGCGGCTCCGAAACCGTTGAGAGGTAGACAGCGGGACGCTCCGCGGTCGCGTTGGCGAACGCATACTGCTCGGCGAGGATCGTTTTGCCGCTCCCGGGGGGACCGGCGATCAGGTGGATCGCGTTGCCGGGCAGGCCACCGCCGAGAATCAGGTCAAGCCGGCTGTCGCCACTCAGGAGACGGTCGGTCACCGTTGCATCGATCGCTGCCAACTGATCGCGCTCGTTCCGAGCAGGTCGCGAACAGTCGAGACGAGCACCAGTGGGTCGATCGGCTTTTGCAGAAATGCTGCGGCGCCAAATTCGGCGGCCACCTCCCTGGCGGCGAGCGGCGAGACGGCGATCACCGTCGCTCCGGCTTGCCTGAGCCGTTCGATGAGCGGGCCGCCAACGCCGCCGGAGAGCAGCAACTCGACGAGAACGATCTGCGGCGCGAGCTCGTCAAATTTCCGCTCTGCCTCCTCGGCCGAAGAGGCGATCTCGACGTGAAATCCCTCCGTACGCAGGAAATAATCCTCCAGACCGGCTGCCGAGCGGTCCCGCTCGGCGATCAATATCAGGATTCCCGTCCGCTCTCCGACGGTGCCGGCGGGCACCGCTCCGCTGCCCCCGGCAATATGCTCGGCGAGCAGACGGTGAGCATCGCCGGGCGAAAAGCCCTGGTCAATCTGAGCGACGACGAACGTGAGGTGCGCGAGTTGCCCACGCGTATACCGCCGCTGGCCACCCGAGCTCCGGACGGCGACAACGAGCCCGTAGCGATCTTCCCAGGTGCGCAGCGTCGAGACCGGCACGTCGACCATGCGCGAAACGACGCCGATGCTGTACAGGGCCGGATCCACGGGTTACGAGGATGGTGTGGCGCGCTGTATGCCCGAGCGGGTCTCAGGCAGTCGGGGACTCATCCGCGGTACCGCGAGGTGCGTTGAGCGGGGCCAGAGGGTCCTGGTCGCTCGAAATGATCGGAAGCTGAGCGCGAACCCCCGATATATCGAGAATTCGCTCGACGGCGCGGGAGCCGTTGATCACCCGCAGCCGGTCGGCCGCTTGACAGGCGCCATGCATCTGCACCAGAAGGCGGATCCCGGTCGAGTCCATGAAGCTCAGCTCGGTGAGGTCCATGACGATCATGTCCGTCTGTTCGTCCCTCAGGGCGGCGCTGAACGCGTTTTCCAGGAGGGGTGCTGTCGCCAAGTCGAGTTCACCGATGGGGATCAGTCGGTGAACCGCACCCTCGCGGGTCTCACGTATGGATAGCGGCTCGGACGTGGTCACGGTGTCGGAAGCGTCATCGTCGGCGAAGCCCGACGCGGACGCCGAGCGTACACCTCTTCAATAGCTCAGTCAATCCTCCGCAGAAGCTCCCGCAAACGTGCAGGGGCAGCGTCTCTATCGCATCGCGCTCATCGCCGGCATCGCGTGATGAGCGCCGGCGGGGACCACCAGTCCTGGCACGTCGTGTGGGATGGTCACGATCGCGATGGCCAGCGCGATCAGCACAGCCGCTGTGCCCCAGGTCGCCGCGCGGTCCCACGGGAGCGTCTTCTCCAGCGCGATGAGAGCGGCGATGAGCGCCATCCACGTGACGCTCATGACGCCGAGGGCAAACAGCCCGGCCATGAGCGCCCAGCAGCAGCCCAGGCACCAAGCGGCGTGCCGGGAACCCATCGCGAGAGCCCCCAGATTCCCGTCGCGCCAGGTTCCCAGCAGGAACCCGAGCGGGCTGCGACATTTGCCCAGGCAGACGTTCTTCACAGACGTGAGCTCGTAGAGCGCGGCGACGGCCAGCACGCCGCCGGCGAACCATCGCCCCCCGGCCTTCCAGGCCAGTTCGCCGCCGAGCACGCTTCGGCCAAGGTGAAACAGCGCGTACGCGCCGAGTCCCGCTGTGCCCCACACCAACAGATACCCGGTCGTGAACAGGAGTGGGCGACTCCAACCACGCTGGCGCGTCATCCGCGCATAGAGCGCTGTCGTCGGGGCCAGTGAGGGGAACATCATCGCGGCCATCATCACCATCCACACGCCCAGAAACCAGCCAAGGGCGCCGAGGTCGGTGCCCGGGCCGCCGTCCATGCCGGCCATGCGATCGACCGTCGACCACCAGGCCACCGCGGCCAAGCCGAGCAACAACGCCACCAGGCCAATCCGCGCGCGAACCGCCGCAAATGCGGCGGCCAGCTCCCCATGCCTGGCGTTGCCGGCGGTCCCGGGAACTGCCGCGGTCATGCCGCCCATGCGAACTGCGAGGCCGAGAACGCCGACCGCCCGTCGTACTGGATGCCGAAGGCATCGATCTTCGAACGCGTCGCCTGCGCGACGGTCAGCTCTGAGCCGGCCGGATGGAAGACCCCCGTCAGGCGGACCGGTTCACCTGTCTGGACCCCAAACGGCACTACATCCTCGACCTCGAAGTCGATCGCGTCACCGATGCGAACCGAATGACGCAGGCCATCCTCGCGCACCTCGATCGGTGCGCGCTGCAGGCCGAGGTTCTCGCCGACAAGCGGGCCCAGGGCCTCCATCGGCCCACCCAGCGCACCGGAGAACACGCCGCCGAGCTTCTCGGCCTGCTCATCGGTGGCCGCCGCGTCGATGAAGACGCCGAGGCGCCAATTGCCCTCGCTCATGACCTTGGGAGTGTCGGCGACCGCCGCGACGGTCAGGCCGCTGACGTCGGTGCCCTCGACGTCGCCGTCTTTGATGTGAAACACGAGCGTGACCCGGCAGCGCTCACGCGTGGCTCCGAGCGCCAGCGATGCCGTACACGGACAGACCAGGTCGCACGAGCAGGTCTCGAAGTACGACCCTTCTAGCTTCCACGACATGACCAAGCCCCCTCGGCTCGAATGAGGTTCAAGTATCTCCGGGGGTGAGCTGTGCGTCAACCGACGCTCGACCTCGCCAACGGGGCGGGGGCGAGTAGTCTCGGCCGGTGGCTCTTGAGCGTCTCGTGGTACTCGACGCCGGTCGCGAGCTGTCGTTCTCGTTTGGCGAGATGCTCAACTACCACGGGGGCGGTTCACCGGGCGGTGTAGCCCATGCGTTCAAGGTGCTCGAGCGCGCGCTGCCGCTGCTTGACGCCGCCGGCCCGCTGGAGCGCCGGGCGATCGTGATCGAGACCTCATTTGGCGGCCCGGGGGCCCGGGACGCGTTCGAATTGGTCACCCGGGCGGTCAGCGAACGGCGCTTCCGACTTGAGCCAGAACTCGCTCGTCCCCAGCTCGGGCGAGCCCGCGAGCGCTTCGTCTTTCGCCTGCGCTACCGCGAGCGGTCGGTCACGCTGACGCTGCGGCCCGGCTTTGTCAGCACCGAGTTCATCGATCTCACTCGAGACCAAGCCCGCACCGCAGCCGATGAGAAGCAGCTGACCACGATGAAGGTCGAGATGGCCGAACGGGTGATGAGCGCCGCCGCGGGCGACGTGTACGACGCCGACGCGTAGGCGAGGCATCTTCACGGCGGCGCCAGGCCCGCGGGCGGGCTTGCCTTTTGACAGCGCGGCCCTAGCATCTGGGATATGAGCAGGCGCCGATTCGTGCCGGCCGTTCTGTTCGTCGCGGGGATGCTTCTGCTCATCGCCGCGTGCGGGGGCACAACGACGACCAAGACCGTCACGGCTGCAGCCTCGGGAGGCGGAACGGCGGGCGGTTCGGGAGCCAGTCTGCAGGAGAGCTTCGTCACTGTCATCGCGCGGGTGGCTCCGGAGGTCGTGCAGATCTCAACCTCTCAGGGACTGGGCTCAGGGATCGTCTTTGACGCCAAGGGGGACATGGTCACCAACGCCCACGTGGTCACCGGCGGAGGCCCGTTCCAGGTGACGGACTCACGCGGCCGCACCTACCGGGCGACGCTCGTGGGCACGTTCGCGGCCGATGATCTGGCCGTGGTCCATGCCAAGGGCGCCTCCCTCCGGAGCGCTTCCTTTGCCGACTCACGCATCCTGCGGGTCGGCGACATCGTCCTGGCGATCGGCAACCCGCTGGGACTGAGAAGCTCGGTCACCAACGGCATCATCAGCGCCCTGGGACGAACCGTCCTGGAGCCCAGCGGAGCGGCCCTGCCCAACGCCATCCAGACCAGCGCCAACATCAATCCGGGCAACAGCGGAGGCGCGCTCGTCAACCTGGACGGTCGGGTCATCGGCGTCCCGACGCTCGCCGCCACCGATCCCCAACTCGGGGGGAGCGCGCCGGGCATTGGCTTCGCGATCCCCAGCTTCATCGTCTCCGACATCGCCGGCCAGCTGATCAAATACGGCCACGTCGTCAATTCCCATCGCGCTTACCTCGGCGTAGAACTGACCGCTGGGGTCACCGGCGGGGCGGTGGTGGCGGCGGTGACCCGCGGGGGTCCAGCGGCGCGCGCGGGGATCACGCCGGGCGACGGGATCACCTTTATCAACGGTCAATCGGTGACGACCCCGGCCGACCTGTCCGAGGCACTGGCCACGCTCGAGCCCGGCCACAGCGTGACCGTCAGGATCACCAAGCAAAACGGGTCTCACGCGACGGTCAAGGTGACCCTCGGACAGTATCCGGGGGGCTCCCGCTAAGCCGGCTGCGGCGTCGCTTGAAGGCGACCGGGGCGCTCGAGCTCGCGGCGACCTGGGACCGGTCGCCGGCGTTAGACTCGCCCCATGGAGTTTGGGGTTGGCTACTTCCCTACCCATGACGCCGTCGGCCCGGGCGAGGTCGCCCGCCTGGTGCAGGAGCACGGCCACGCGTCGCTGTTCTTTGCCGAGCACACGCACATCCCGGCCAGCCGTGAGAGTCCGTACCCGGCTGGCGGTGACCTGCCGCGGAAGTACGCCCATACCTACGACCTGTTCGTCGCCCTGACCGCGGCCGCGCAGGCGACGTCGTCCCTGCGCGTCGGAAGCGGGATCTGTCTCGTCGTCGAACGCGATCCGATCATCACCGCCAAGGAGGTCGCGTCGATCGACCACCTATCCGGTGGGCGGCTCGAGTTCGGGGTGGGCAGTGGTTGGAATCGCGAGGAGATACGCAATCACGCAACCGACCCACGCACACGGATGCGATTGATGGCCGAACGCATCGAGGCGATGAAGGCGATCTGGACGCATGACGAGGCCAGCTACCACGGCGAGTTCGTCGACTTCGAGCGGATCTGGTCGTGGCCCAAGCCGGCTCAGCGTCCGCATCCCCCCGTGCTCGTCGGCGGCAACGGGCCAACCGTGCTCGACCGCGTGCTCGCCTTCGGCGACGCGTGGTTTCCCAACTACGCGCGCGACGGCGAACTCACCGCCCGGATCGACGAGCTGCGTCGCCGGGCGGACCGTTCGATCGATGTGATGGTCATGGGAGTGCCGGCCGAGGCCGCCGTGCTCGAGCGGTTGCAGCTTGCCGGTTGCCGTCGCGTGGTGCGCTGGATCCCGTCGTCCGGCCCAGCGGGCGTCGAGCGGGCCCTAGAGCTCTGGGAATCCGCGATTGCCGATCTGACCGGCGAGGCGTGACGAGCGCTCAGGCTCGCGCGCGGTTCGCGTCCCAGCGAGTCGCCCGGCTGGCCACCGCGGACGCCTCCGGCCGCCCCCACCTCGTGCCGATCGTGTTCTGCGTGGAGGGCGATCACGTCTACAGCGCGGTGGACGCCAAGCCCAAGCGCACGATCGCGCTGCGACGGCTCGCGAACGTACGCGAGAACCCTGCTGTGGCGCTGCTCGTCGACCATTACGAGGACGCGGACTGGGGCGCGCTGTGGTGGGTCCGGGCCGACGGCTACGGGCGCGTCCTGGACCCGGAGGGCGGCGAGGCCAAACGGGCCGTCGCTCAGCTGCGTCAACGCTATCCGCAGCAACGGTCCCGAGGCGCTGTGCTGGCCGTCGATGTCGACCGGTGGACCGGCTGGAGCGCCAGCTAGCGAAGTCCTCAGCGGGCCTTGAGTGCCTGCCTTTCCAGAACGATCTCATAGCGATCGGTGATCGGGGGGCGATTGCGGTCGACGCCGCCGCGCGTGACCGCCGCGGCCCTGGCTTCACTGGCGATCGCGTCGGTAGCGCGGAGAGACTCGCTGGATTCCCAGTAGGTGACAGCGATGGCCCGCCCGCCCATGTAGTCCACCCCCGCCCACACGCCGCAGTACCCGGGTTCCTGCTCGAGCCTGGGGAGATGGTGCTCGGTGAACTCCTCCAGGGTGGCCTTGATGCGCTCGGGGGCCAGACCTGGGAACGTGGTGACCCTTGCGTACATTGGGTACCTCCCTCTGACGTTGGGCCCAGCGTACTCCCGCCGCGAGGACCAATCAACGCGTGGACCGCGCCGAAGCCTCCCGGGACCGGCCTCGAGGCAGCCCCGGCAGCATGTCGCCGTCGCGCGCTGGAAAGCGTTTGGCCGCCCGCGCCCGGTGGCACGATCACGTCGATGCCGAGCCGCCGCACATCCGGGGGAAGGATGACGTCATCCGCGGCCTGATTCGGCGTCGCCGCGGCAGTCTCCCTGCCAACCGGACGATCTGGACCTGCTGGTTTCAGGGGGAGGACAGGGCCCCGCCTCTCGTCCGCCGCTGTCTGGCCAGCTGGCGGCGCGGCAACCCAGGCTGGGAGGTTCAGTGCCTGGACGCGTCGACGCTGGCCCAATTCGTCGACTTGCCCGCCCTTGCCGGCAAGGAAATCTCACCGGCGGCTCGGTCCGACGTCCTGCGGATCCACCTGCTGCGGAGGTTTGGAGGGGTGTGGGTCGATGCGACGACGTACTGCAACCGCCCACTGGATGACTGGTTGGCCGCGTACTTCGCAAGCGGCTTCTTTGCCTTTGCCCGGCCCGCGCCCGACCGAGAGGTGGCCAGCTGGTTTCTCGCCGCGGCGCTCGGCAACCGCACCGTTGACGTCTGGCAGGCGGCGGTGAACGATTATTGGCAATCGTGCTCCCGCCGCAAAGATGACTATTTCTGGTTTCACCACATCTTCAATGACCTGTGCGCCTCGGATCCGGACTTCGCGCGAGATTGGGGACGCGTTCCCCGATACAGCGCCGACGCACCCCACGCCCTTCAGCGCGTCGGGTTGAGCTCCCCCGCGCACCTCGGGGATCCCCGGATTGACTGGCATACGCCGGTCTTCAAGCTGTCTCACCACCTCGACGAGCGCGACTATCGGCCCGGCACGCTGGTCTGGCGACTCCTGGAGGGCGAGACGGCAATGGGCTTGTAGGGTGGGCCGGTGACCGATGTGCGCGCCATCACCTCGGAGGCCGAACTGCGGGCGGTCATCGGACAGCCCACTGAGCTGGTTGAGGCCAAGCTGGCTGACCGCCTCAACGAGCTGACCCGCCAGTTCGTCGAGCGCTCGCCGTTCGTGTGCGTGGCCACGGCCAGCGCTGACGGCGGGATGGACGTCTCCCCGCGCGGCGACGCGCCGGGTTTTGTCAGGGTGCTTGATGACCACACGCTGCTGCTACCCGAGCGCCCCGGCAACCGGCTGGCCGACACCCTGGTCAACCTATTGTCGGATCCGCGGATCGCACTGCTGTTCCTGATCCCGGGCGTCGGTGACACGTTTCGCGTGAACGGGACCGCCGTGATCACCGATGACCGGGACCTCCTGGCCTCCAGCGCGGTGGAGGGAAAGGTGCCCCGCCTCGGGATCCTCATCGCGGTGGCCGAGGCCTACACCCAGTGCGCGAAGGCGCTGCTGCGCTCCGACCTGTGGAACCCCGCTCACCACATCAAGCGCTCGGAGCTGCCGTCCCATGGCGCGATCCTGAAATCGCTCAGTCTGCCCGACCTCGACGTGGCCGAGCATGAGCGTGCACGCGCCGCCCGCTACGCGCGGCGCGAAGCCTTTTACTAGCGGGTGGCGGAGTTGGAAACCGGGGGAGACAGCGGAACCGCGCGCCGCACGCTCGACGCCGACCCCGCCGCGGCGGCGATCGTCGACTATCTCCGCGACCATCGGGCCGCAGAGCTACCCCATGGCGGTGATCGCACCTTGCTTGACCACCTATGCGGGACCTTCGCCATCGTGGGTCGCTGGCGACAGCCCCTGTGGCTCCAGCACGCGGCGCTCATCCACAGCATCTACGGCACTGACGCGTATCACCAGCAGCTCATCTCCGCCGCGGCCGCTGGCGATGTCGCCTCGATCGCGGGCGCTCGCGCCGAGCGCCTGGCCTATATCGTCTCGGTCACGCCCCGGGGGCCGCTGTTCGCCGGGACCTACAAGTGGATGAGTGAGCTGCCCCTGCGCGCGACGGATGCCGACGGCGAGGCGGTTGACCGACCCGCGCCCACGCGCGACGAGCTCGACGCGGTCCTCCTGCTGCACATGGCCAACCTCGCCGAGCAGTCCCGGGGGCCGGGCGGGGGTCCGGGTGCCTGGCTGGCGAAGTCCCGCGACCTCGCCGAGGTGATCGCCGACAGTGATGCTGTCACCGTTCCGGCCTTCTTCGCCCAGCTGGCGGCGTTTTCGGCTGACGACGAAGCCCGCGCGCGCCAGATGTATCTCCAGGCCATACACGATCCTGGTGGCGCGAGAGCTGACCGATTCGCCCTCGTAGCGTCTGTCTGCCCGGTCGTCGCGGAACCGTGCGTCTGGCTGTCCCACCTGGCCCAGGTCCGAGGTGACGGCGATCTGTCACGACAGTGGGCGGCGCAGGCGCGCGAGCGCCTCGTTGAGCTGGGCACCCCCTGGGACCCGCGCCTGACCTACCCCGAGTGGCTGACGCTGATCGACGCTCTTGACCGATCAGACCAGGGAGCGCCGCCCGCCGGGCCGGTCACTCATCCCAGAGCACTTCTGCACGCCATGGCTTCCGGACTCACGGCTGCGGGGCCGGGTAGGCGCGGACAGCACAGGCCGCCGGGGAGGATTGCTCCGGCGGACGCGGCGGCCGGTCGCAGCCGGCTCCTGCGCTACATCGAGCGGCTGGGCGGATTGCCATCGCCAGCGCGCTATCCCGATCTCATCAGTCGCCCGTGGCACCGCCCGCAGGACTTCCCGATCGTGGCCTACCTCGAGTCCAACTTTGCCGCCATCCGTGAGGAGGTGATCGCTCTCGATCAGGCACGATTTCAGCGCGAGAGCGAACGCATTCCCCGGACGGGGAACTGGGACGTGGCGTTCTTCTACGAACGCGGTCGCCGCCATGACGATGTGTGTGCAGCCTGCCCGGTGACCACCCGCGGGATCGAGGCCCATGGCGCGGTTCTCACCGCCGCCGGGCTCATCTATGCCTCTCGGATGGGAGCCTGCACCCACATTGAAGCCCATCGCGGTCCCACGAACGTGAGACTGCGATGCCATCTTGCCATCACCGTCCCCGACGGCGACTGCGCGATCCGCGTGGGCGGACAGACCCGGCGATGGGAGGAGGGGAGATGCCTGGTCTTCGACGACTCCTTCATGCACGAGGCCTGGAATGCCACCGACAACGATCGCATCGTCCTCATCGTCGACCTGTGGCATCCGGGTCTGTCGGATGACGAGGTGACCCTGCTCGAGGCGCTTGACACTCACACCTACCGGCAGGCAGAACGGCTCAACCGCTACTGGTCGACCAACGCCGGCGCCCCGGGCCGGTAGAGGTCAGGCGCCCCTGCGGCCAGGCAGCGCCAGCTAGAAGTCGCCCCCATCGCCGCCGCCGAAACCCCCATCGCCGCCGTCTCCCCAGCCGCCGCCCCCACCGTCTCCCCAGCCCCCGCCGTCCCCGTCCCCGTCCCCGTCGCCGTCGCCGTCGCCGTCGCCGTCTCCGCCAAACAGCTCGCCGGCCCCGAAGCCGAGCCCGGCCCCGAGCGCCGACCCCACCAGCAGGCTGGAGAGAAGGCCACCTCCCCCGAACCCATTGAAGTAGCCGCCGGCCCACGGACCGTAGTGGCGGGGAGCGTTCCAATAGTCGGTGGGCCGTCCGTTCACCGAGACCTGGCGGCCGTGAGGCTCAAAGCCCTCCTTGACCCGCAGCGCGTCGGCCGCGCAGGCCGGCACCGCTCGCATGGCACCGGAGGGTGGAGCCCATTCGACATCTTCGGTCGAGGGACCGTGCCGCGGGTCAAAGAAGCACGGTGCTCGCCGTTCCGGCGGCGGCCGACCCTCGAGCAGGGCCGTGGCGTAGGCCATCGCGTAGCGGCCCTCCTCGAGCGTTTCACTGACCGGAGCGAGATCTTCCGGTCGCTTGGCTCGGTCAAAGATCTCGCTGGCCCGCTGATACGCCTGGAGTGCCTGCTCGTAGCGCTGCTTGGTCTCCCCGGACACGCTCGGCATCTGGATGTCGACGTCGAGCGAGCGGATGTCGTCGCCGAGCGAGACGAGATCGTCCTGAGCCGAGCTACGGACCTCTTCCCACTCGCGCTCGCGGCGCGTCTTATGGCCGAAGAAAGGCAACCCGCGGCAACGATAACGCGATCCGTCGAAGGGCGGGACCTGGACGTGCTCAAGCGCCGAGCAGATCACGTCGAGCTTGGCGCTCAAGTTCGACGCGGCGCGCGCGGTAACCCGCGACGTCACAGAAGGAATGAACGCTCCGTTCGTCCGTCCGCGCTCGGATGACGACGGCGGAAAACAACACCGGCCGCTCACGGATGAGTAACGGACCCGCCCCGAACCTGTGGCCACCTCGGGGCGACCGTCCATGGCGGCGACGGTTGGTGTCGATCGCGGCTAGCTCTGCGCCGGGCCGGTCGACACCATCCGGCGCTCATGGGTGCCGGTGCCGATCTTGCGGCCGTCCTCGGTGTCGACCTCGACTGAGAAGCGCAGCTTGCGCCCGTCGATCTCATCGAGACGGGCGCGGGCGATGCAGCGTGAGCCCTCGGGCGCGCCACCGACGTGTTTGACACAGACCTCGAAGCCGACCGTCGTGATCCCGGGGTCGAGCCGCTCGTAGACGATCTTGGAGGCCGTCCACTCCATCATCCCGATCATCGCTGGTGTCGAGAGCACCGAGTAACCGAGCGTGCCGCCGACGTCGGTCAGCAGTTGCCCCGAAACCTCGAACTGATTCGTCGCCTCCAGGCCAGGTTCTAGCTGCGCCATCGCCGGAACGCTATCTGTATCGGGCTCCTGGCGGCATGTCCTCCCGTGTCAATCGCCCTGCGCCGGAGCTCAGGTGCTGGCGATGGTTCGCGGCCGTGGCGCCGATCGCAGCGACAGTGACGGCTGAGGCGGACCGCCGGTCGTGTTCAGGACGGCGCGAGTGCCTTGGTCACGCTGAGCACGGCGCGCACATGGCGCAGTAAGTGCGCGTGGGGGAGAGCTCCGGCGGGCAGCTCGACCGTGATCGATGCGGTGCCGGCCACGTGATGGTTTTGCCAGTTGGTCGAGGTACCAGGCAGCCAGTGATGGTGGTAGAGCGCCATCCCGGTCGCGCGGGCGTACAGCCGACCGGCGGTCGTGCTCGGTCCGTAGGCCCAGATCACGTCCATGTGCTGGTGGTACCAGACGGTCAAGCGCGGGTGGATCTTGAGAATGAGCGCTCGAGCAATCCGCGTCTCGCGCTCGGAGAACGGATACGGGCCGCCGTAGTAGGGGTCAAACCGGGCCCCACCGCGTTGCCACCCCGATGACCAGTTGGCGTTGAGGTCAACCCCGCGAGCGTCCTGGCGAGTCCCGTGGGCAACGCCGTCGGGATTGAGGTCGGGGACGATCCAGACATCGTCGACGGTGCGTACGTGCTCGAGAGCACGGGCGACAGAAATCCCGGCGGTCTCGTTGCCGTGGATGCAGCCCACCACGAGCACGCGCGGCCCGCTGGGGTTGCCGACCCGGTCGGCCAGAATCGCTCGGCCCTGCTCGGAACGCCCCAGCAGCATCCAGTGCGCCTTGGCCATGGTGGCCGCCGGTCTCGAGTCGGAGCGGAGCGGTTGGGCGCCTGCGCTTGCTCCCAGCCCGAACGTCGCGGCGATCACCGTGAGCAGCACCCGGTGGTTCACGCCGCCAAGCATACGTCGGCTCACTGGCAGTTGATCTGGATGTGGTCCATCAGCCAATGGGCCTTTGCGCCGGCCGCGCTGAGCTGCACCGTGCCCGAACAGTGCTGGGTTCCATCCGTCCGGACCGATGTCGTGGCGATGGCCACCGTGGCGGCGTTGGCGGTCGTGCTGAGCGTCCGCAGGCTGTTGACCGTGATCGAGCGGTCGCCTGAGAAGGTGTTCTGAAAGCTCTGATAGCCGCCGAGCTGGGACTGGAAGCTGGGGTCGGCCAGCGCCCAGGCTTGCGGATAGCGATGTCCGGCGGCCAGCGTGTAGAAGGACTTGGCGGTGTCGCCCGGGCTCCCCGCGGCCGGCGTCGTCGCGGAGGAACTGGCCGCCGAGGAGCTCGCCGTCGCCGAGCTGCTTGTGCTCGAAGCGGTGGCCCGCGGCGTCGTGCTCGAGCTCGCGGACGCCGCCGGGCTGGCCTGATGATGGGCGGCCGTGCCGGCGGGGGTGTGGTTGTTTCCTTCGGATGCGAGCACGACGGCGGCGATGACTCCGGCCGCGATCAGCGCGAGCAGGCCGATGGCCAGCGCGCCCGGCGAGCGGCGCCGCCGCGACGCGACGGTGGCGGGCGCCGAGATCGCGCCGGTGGGCCGCGCGGCCGCTGGCCGGCTCGGCGCGAGCTGCCGGCTGATTGGCGTCGTCGGCGGAGATTCCAGGGCGCGCTTCAATCGCGCCACCAGCTCTCCGGCTGAACGCGGGCGCCGAGCCGGGTCGCGATCCATGGCTCGTGTGAGCAGTTCGGCCGCCGCCGCCGGGGCCTGCGGCCAGACCTCGCGCAGATCGGGCGGTGGTTTGTTGTCCATCGCGTAGGCGAGGGCAACCGGGTTGGGTTCGCGCCGGGCCTTTTGTCCCGACAGGGCCTCGTAAGCCACCGCGGCCAGCGCGTAGATATCGATGGCCGGAGTGGCCTCGGCCTCGCGCATCTGCTCGGGGGCCATGTAGCCCAGGGAGCCGAGGATCGAGCCCGACGTGGTGATCTGGGTCCGGTCCGGGACGGCGGCGATACCGAGATCGGCGATCTTGACGTCCCCATTGCGGCCCAGCAAGACGTTGGCCGGCTTGACGTCCCGATGGACGATCCCCTGCGCGTGGATCGCGTCCAGTCCGGCCGCCGCGCCGGTCAGGATCCTTAGGGCCTCAGCGCTGCCCAGGCCGCCGTCTCGGGCCAGGGCATCACGCAGCGTCTCACCCTCGACATACTCCATGACAATCACGAGATCCCCGTCCTCGGTCTCATCGACGTCGTAGATCGAGACGAGGTTGGGGTGGCTCATCGAGGCGCCGAGCAGGGCTTCACGCCGGAGGCGGAGCGGCCCGCTGTCTCCCGCGGCGCGGTGCACCCGTTTCAGGGCGACCTGCCGCCCGAGGATGGTGTCCTCAGCCAGGGACACGGTGCCCATCCCGCCGGTGCCGAGGATCCGCACAACGCGGTAGCGGTCGAGCTTGGCGGGGCCGGCCACGGGTCAAACCTACCCGACTGCCGCCGGGCTGAGACCGCAGGTGTCCCGCCGGGCACGCCGCGCATGCCCCGGGTGCGGTTAGCCCCGGGCCGGGCAGGCGAGAATGGAAATGGAGCGAGACGACCCGAACCCCAGGAGGCCCCCTTGAGCACCGGTGAGACGACGAGCATCCCCGCGCTTCGCGAGCTGCCGGCGTGGACGGCCCTGGCCGAGCACTACGAACGGATCGGCGAAACGCATCTCCGCGAGCTGTTTGCTCAGGACGCCGAACGCGGCGAGCGCATGACTGCCCAGGGCGCCGGCCTGTTCCTCGATTACTCCAAGAATCGCGTGACCGACGAAACGCTGGCCCTGCTGCTCGCACTGGCCGACCAGGTCGACCTGGCCGGGCGACGGGAGGCCATGTTCAGGGGCGAGCGGATCAACGTCTCCGAGGATCGCGCCGTTCTGCACGTGGCCCTGCGGATGCCGAAGGGCACGTCGTTGATCGTCGACGGAGCGGACGTCGTGGCCCAGGTGCACGAGATCCTCGATCGGATGGCGGATTTCACGCGCCGCCTGCGCTCGGGGGAGTGGGTCGGACACACCGGCCAACGGATCCGCAACGTGGTCAACATCGGCATCGGCGGCTCTGATCTGGGGCCGGTCATGGCCTACGAGGCGCTGCGCTTCTACGCCACACGGGAGATGACCTTCCGCTTCGTGTCCAACGTTGACGCGACGGACTTCGTCGAGGCCACCCGCGACCTCAACCCTGAGGAGACGCTGTTCGTCGTCTCCTCCAAGACCTTCACCACCCTGGAGACCATGACGAACGCGCGCTCGGCCCGGGACTGGGCCCTGGCTGGGCTGGGAGGGGACGAGCGAGCGATCGCCAAGCACTTCGTCGCTGTCTCCACCAACGCCGAGAAGGTGAGCGAGTTCGGGATCGACACCGACAACATGTTTGGCTTCTGGGAGTGGGTCGGCGGGCGCTACTCGATGGACGCGGCGATCGGCCTGTCGACGATGATCGCGATTGGGCCCGAGCGGTTCGGCGAGATGCTGGCCGGCTTCCACGACATGGACGAGCACTTCCGCACGACGCCGTTTGCCGAGAACCTGCCCGTGCTGATGGGCCTGCTGGCGGTTTGGTACAGCGACTTCTTCGGTGCCCAGACGGTCGGGGTCATGCCCTACGAGCAATACCTCAAGCGCTTTCCGGCCTACCTGCAGCAGCTCACGATGGAGTCCAACGGCAAACACGTCAGGTTGGATGGACGTCCCGTCGATTACCAAACGGGCGCGATCTACTGGGGCGAGCCCGGCACCAACGGCCAGCACAGCTTCTATCAGCTCCTCCATCAGGGCACGAAGTTGATTCCGATCGACCTGATCGGCTTCGCCCGGGCGCTCAATCCCCTGGGCGACCATCACGATCTGCTCATGTCCAACGTCTTCGCCCAGGCGCAAGCGCTGGCCTTCGGCAGAACGTTGGAGGAGGTGCTGGCCGAGGGAACGGCGGAGAAGATCGCCCCGCACCGGGTCATGGAGGGCAACCGCCCGACCAACACTCTGCTCGCCCGGGAACTCACGCCACGCGCGCTGGGGGCCCTGATAGCTCTCTACGAGCACAGCGTGTTCACCCAGGGCGTGATCTGGGGAATCGACTCCTTTGACCAGTGGGGGGTCGAGCTCGGCAAGGCTCTGGCTCAGCGGATCATCCCGGAGCTCGAGTCTGAGGCCGAGCCCCAGCTCGGCCATGACACCTCCACCAACGCCCTCATCCGCCGCTACCGGGCGATGCGCTGATCCCCGGGCAGCCCACGTTGTCTCGCTCCGCCGGGACCGCGTTGGGCAACCGGCCCGGCCCCCAGGTCCACTTCAGAAAGTAAAGCGCGCCGCGCTAGAATCTCAGTGGTACTGACTGAGATCTGACTCCAGATCGGAGATTTGAAGCGTGGAATTCGAACCCCAGAACTTTTCTGACCAGCGGCTTTGCGACGTCTGTGGAGAGCGCCCCGGCGTCGTGCAGATCATGTTTGCCGCAGGCGGGGCCCAGCGCAGCGCCGTGCTCTGCGAGAGCTGCGCACGGGAGCTGATGGCCCAGCAGCAGGACGGGCTGATCGACGGCCATCGCGGCGGTGACCCCATCGACATGCCCTTCGGCCCCGGCGCGATGGCCCTGCGCCAGCGCAGCCAGACGCGTCAGCGCTCGGGCACGCCGGCCCTGGACAAGTTTGGGCGCGACCTGACCGCCGAGGCGCGGGCGGGCCGGATTGATCCGGTCATTGGTCGCGAGGCCGAGATCGAGCAGGTCGTCGAGGTCCTCACCCGACGGCGCAAGAACAATGCTGTCCTCATCGGCGAGGCCGGAGTTGGTAAGACGGCGATCGCCGAGGGCCTGGCTCTGCGCGTCGCGCAGGACACCGTGCCCGAGCCTCTGCATGGCGTCCGCGTCGTCGCACTCGACCTGTCGGGCATGATCGCCGGCTCGCAATTTCGCGGGGCCTTCGAGCAGCGGCTCAAGGCCACCCTCGAGGAGGTCGTGGCGGCCAAGGGCAGCGTGATCCTGTTCGTGGACGAGCTGCACACCGTGCTCGGTGCCGGCGCCGCCGAGGGCGCCATGGATGCCGCCAACATCCTCAAGCCGATGCTCGCCCGGGGCGAGCTGCGGATGATCGGCGCCACCACGATGTCTGAGTACCGCAATATCGAGCGCGACACCGCGCTCGCCCGCCGGTTCTCGCCGGTGACGGTCGACGAGCCGACGGTGGATGACACCGTGGCCATCCTCACCGGGCTGCGCGGCCAATACGAGGAGCACCACCAGGTGTGCATCACCGATGCGGCGCTGGAGGCCGCGGCCCGCCTGTCTGACCGTTACATCACCGAGTACCGCCTGCCCGATAAGGCCATCGACCTGGTCGATCAGGCCGCGGCGCGGCTGCGACTGAAGGGCGCCGGCGAGAACACGCGTCAGCGCCTCCAGACCGAGCGTGAGAACTTGTCGGCCGAGAAGCAGGCGGCCGTCGACGCCGAGGCCTACGAGGACGCCGGCCGGCTTAAGGAGCTCATCGAGGCGATCGAGGCCCGCCTGGCCGATCTACCCGCTGGCGCGGGGGCGGACGCTTCAGTCGTTTCCGAGACCGAAGTCGCCGCAATCGTGGCGACCCGCACCGGCATTCCGGTGGGCGAGCTGGTGGCGGCCGAACTCGAGCGGCTGGGCACGCTGGAAGACGACCTGCACCAGCGGGTGATCGGCCAGCATGCGGCCGTCCAGGCCGTCGCTGACACCGTCCGTCACGCTCGCGCCGGTTTGGCCGCGCCCGACCGGCCGTTGGGCAGCTTCCTGTTCATGGGGCCAACCGGCGTCGGGAAGACCGAGCTCGTCAAGGCTCTGGCCGAGCGGCTGTTTGCCACCGAGAAGGCCCTGGTTCGCATCGACATGTCCGAGTACCGCGAACCGCACACGGTCGCACGCCTGATCGGCTCGCCTCCAGGGTATGTCGGCTATGGCGACGGCGGTCAGCTCACTGAACCCGTTCGCCGCCGTCCCTACTCGGTGATCCTGCTCGACGAGATCGAGAAGGCTCACCCCGAGGTGTGGAACGTGCTGCTGCAGGTCCTCGACGACGGTCGGCTGACCGACGGCGAGGGCCGCACGGTCGACTTCACCAACACGGTCGTGGTCATGACCTCCAATCTCGGCGCCGGCCAGGCCAAGCGGCCCATCGGCTTCACCGGCGGCGAAATCGATCCGGCTGACGATCGGATGCGCGCGGCGGCCAAGCGCGCCTTCCTGCCCGAGTTCCTCAACCGGATCGACGAGACGGTCGTGTTCGAGGCCCTGACCGAGGAGCAGGTCCAGAGCATCGGAGCGCTGATCTGCGCTCAGATCGCCGAGCGCCTGCGCCAGGAGCGAGGCGTGGAGCTCACGGTCGAGCCCGAGCTGACGGCCCGGTTGGCCACCGAGGGGTTCGACCCCGAGTTCGGGGCCCGACCGCTCAAGCGCCACCTCCGTCGCACGCTCGAGCGTGAGCTCACGCGGGCCATCCTCGACGGCCGGATCGGCGAGGGCGACCGTGTCCTGGTCCGCGATGACGGGGGGCAGGGGATCGCCATCGACGTCAGTCGCACCCTGGCCGCGTAAGCGAAGCGACCCGAGCCCAGGCTGACACGGGGCGCTCGCCGGAAGGCGGGCGCCCCGTTCGCGTTGTCGGCCTGCCCCTCGGCTTCCCTTCGCTAGCGTCGGATCATGAGCGATGAGCTCGAGCTCGGTCGGTATGTGACGATCGGAGACCACCCGGTGTTGACCGGCACCTGCTCGTGGACCGACAAGACCCTCGTCGAGGAAACCGATTGGTATCCGCGGCGCACGATGCCGGCCGAGGAACGCTTGCGGTTTTACGCAGCGAACTTTCCGCTCACCGAGGTCGACTCGACCTACTATGCCCCGCCCGCCGAGCAGCAGGCCCGCCTGTGGGCCCAGCGCACGCCGCCGGGGTTCTGCTTTGACGTCAAGGCCTACTCATTGCTCACCGGCCACCCAACCCGGCCACGCAGCCTGTGGCCGGACCTCCGCGAGGGTCTGCCTGCGGAGGTGCGGGACAAGCGCAACCTGTATGCCCAGCACCTCGACCCCGAGACGTTGCAGGAGGCGTGGCGCCGGTTTGAGGCCGGTCTGCGCCCGCTGCATGAGACGGGCAAGCTGGGCACGGTCTTGTTTCAGTACCCGCCCTGGTTTGGCCCGCGCCGCGCCAACCGCGAGGAACTCAAGGCGCTGCGCGAGCGGCTGCCCGACTACCGGTTGTGCGTCGAGTTCCGGGCGCCGGCCTGGCTGGCGCCCGAGCGCGATCGCGAGCGAACGTTGGGGTTGCTCGAGGAGCTGGAGATTGCCTTCGTCTGCGTCGACGCTCCCGACGTCTCAGGCTTGCCGCGACTGTTCGCGCTCACCAATCCGGACCTGTTCGTCGTCCGCTTTCACGGCCGGGCGGATAGCACCTGGGCCGGGAACGCCCGCACCGCGGCCGAGCGTTTTCGCTACCGGTACTCCGACCAGGAGCTGGCCGACCTGGCCCGCCCGATCGCCGAGCTGGCCGGCGAGGCGCGCGAGAGCCATCTCCTCATGAACAACTGCTACCGGGATTACGGGGTGCGCAATGCGGCTGAGCTGCGCGATCTCCTCGAGCGCTACGCGACCTGAGAGGATGGCGCGGTGCGAAGCGGCGTCCAGCCACTGAGGGGCCGGCGGCTGGTCTCGATGCTCATGACCATCGCGCTGGCCACGGCCGCGATCGCAGGCCTGGCCGGCTGTGGAGGGGGTGGTGGGCAGACGAATGCGAGCGCATCGCTGACCGCCGCTCTCAATGGGCAGCGCGCTCGCGTCAACGGAATCGTGACCGACCTGAGAACAACCCTGGCCAGCGCGGGACCGCGTCCCGACGCTCTGATGGCCAACCAGTTCGCGGCCCTCGCCACTCGCGCTGAGCAGGAGGCGGCGGCCATCGAGCAGCTCGGCCACCCACCGGGCGATAACACCCGGCTGCGGGACATCGGTTCAGCACTGGTAGCGGTGGCCAATGGTCTCGGCCATCTCTCCACGGCCGCCACCGAGCATCAGGTCACGACTGTGCGGACCGAGATCCGAACCCTCCGTGCCGACGCGACCGCTGTGGGGCAGACCTTTACCTCTGTCGTCCGATCGCTGGGCCCGAGCGGCTGACGCAGCGCCTGAGGTCCCTGGGGTGCGGAGTGCCTGGCTCAGGAGAGAGCCGGCGCGGCGCTCGGATCGTGTCGCGACCAGCCCACGGCTGGCGCGACCTCGCGGGCGATCGTCTCCAGCAGGCCGGTGTTGTATTCCACGCCGAGCTGGTTGGGCACGGTCAGCAGCAGCGTGTCCGCGGCCTGCACGGCCGCGTCGCCGGCCAGTTCCTGGGCGATCACATCAGGCTCACCCGTGTAGGTGCGTCCGAAGCGCGCCACGACACCCTCGAGCAAGCCGACCTGATCGCTTGACCCAGGCCGTCTTCCAAACAGGCGCCGGTCGAGGTCGGAACGGATCGGCAGCACGCTGCGGCTGACGGATACCCGAGGCTCGCGATCCCAGCCTGCCTCGGCCCAGGCGGCCCGAAACAGGGCGATCTGCTCGGCCTGAAGCTCGGCAAAGGGCACGCCCGTGTCCTCGCTGAGCAGCGTCGAGCTCATCAGGTTCATGCCCTGCTCAGCGGCCCAGGTCGCGGTCTGGCGGGTCCCTGAGCCCCACCAGATCCGCTCGACCAGGCCAGGCGACTGGGGTTGGACGGCCAGCCCGACGGTCGTTCCCGTGACCTCAGGGTCAGAGCCCACGACGGCAGCGCCCGTGAGGGCCTCGCGAAAGCGCCGGGTGTGGGCGCGGGCCAGGTCGGCGTCGGTGTGGCCGTCGGGGGGAACATGGCCAAAGGCTTCATATCCGCGCTGGGCAGGCTCGGGCGAGCCCCGGCTGATTCCCAGTTGCAGGCGACCGCCGCTGATGAGATCGGCCGCCGCGGCCTGCTCCGCCATGTACCGCGGATTCTCGTAGCGCATGTCAATGACCGCCGTGCCAATCTCGATCCGGCGTGTGCGTGCGCCAATCGCGGCCAGCAGCGGGAACGGAGAGGAGAGCTGGGGGGCGAAGTGGTGAACGCGGACGTAGGCGCCGTCGATGCCGATCGATTCCGCGGCCTCGGCCAGCTCGATGGTTTGGCTCAGCGCGTCTGCGGCCGTCGGCGTCATCGAGCCCGGCTGCCAGTGGCCGAAGGAGAGAAAGCCGATCCGCTTCATGGTCTCGATAGTAGGCTCGCGGCCGCGCCGACAACTCGCGCCACGAACCATGGGCACACAACTCGCGCCACGAGCCACGGGCGCACCGTGAAGCGCTATGCGGTGCGCCACGTCTATGAGGACCGCGGGCTAACGTCCGGGCCGTGAACGGGCCCGACCCCTACGAGCTGGAACGATTCGTGACCGCGCAGGATGACGGGAACACCTACGCCAACGCCCTCGCCGAGCTGCAGGCGGGAGCCAAGCGCAGCCACTGGATGTGGTTCGTGTTTCCCCAGATCGCCGGGCTGGGCTCGAGCCTGACCGCGCGTCACTACGCGATCGGCTCGCTCGATGAAGCCCGCGCCTACCTCGCGCATCCCGTCCTGGGGCCGCGACTGCGGGCGGCGGCGCGCGCGCTGGCCGACCGCGCGGGGAGCGACGATCCGCAGACCATCCTCGGCTCGGTTGACGCGCTGAAGCTGCGGTCGTCGATGACCCTGTTCGCGCGAGCCGCTCCGGAGGAGCCCGTGTTCGCTGACGTGCTCGCGCGCTATTACGGTGCCGCCGCCGACCCGGCCACCGAAGTCCGGCTCCGCGACGGCTGATCCGCCACCCCGCCCGGCCGCCGCCGCGCCCGGCCGCCGCCGCGCCCTGGCCCCACCGCCGCCGCGCCTGGCCGGCCGCCCCGGTGAGCGATGAGCGGTAGGGGTGGCGTATCTACATATCCTCTTTGGGGCACCAGAATCCGCCACGTCCCCGGACGCCATGCGCAAACGTCACGGAAGTCCGGCCCACAGCGACACAACTGTGCGGTTTGTGCCGTGAGTGTGCCGCCGACGGGCGGCGTTCTCCGTGAGACTCTCTGTCCATGACACCGGGGAGG
>JAXDGI010000018.1:0-6282 GCA_034665145.1 Solirubrobacteraceae bacterium | reverse complement strand
GCGCGGGCGCCCCACTACCGCAACGAACGACTTTCCGATGGGTTGAAAGACCGAACGCCCTCGCGGGACATCTGGCCGATCGCCAGGGCCGACGCGAGGCGGCGCACAACTCGAAAGGAAACCATGTACGCCAGACACCGGCGCTTGATCTTTGCGCTTTTGTCCGCAGTCGCCATCGCCATGACGAGCACCAGCCTCGCGCTGGCGGCGACACCGCCGACTGCCACGACGGCTCCAGCGACCAACATCACCAGCAACTCGGCCACGCTGAACGGAGCTGTGGCTCCGAATCAGACCACGACCACATACCACTTCGAGTACGGCACGAGTACCACGTACGCGAGCAAGACGCCCGCGGCCACCGCCAACGGCAACTCGACCAAGACGGTGAGCGCCGATGTAACCGGTCTCGCGGGGAACACGAAATATCACTACCGCCTTGTCGCCACAAGTGCCGGTGGCACCTCTAACGGCAGTGATCAGACGTTCACCACCTCGGCCACCGGGACGCCGATACCGACCAAGAATTCGGTGAGCATCAGTTCGGCGCCCCACACGATCGTCTGGGGCCGAACCACCCACGTCTCGGGCATGGTCAGCGGGCCGGGCAAGGCCGGCAAGACGGTTGTGCTCAAGGCCAACCCGTATCCTTACACGGGCGCGTTCACGCCCACGGGCCAGACCACGACGACAACCTCCACCGGGGCCTACGCGTTCACGGTTGCACCCGGTAAGAACACCCGCTATCAGGTCACTGTGGCCACCAAGCCACCGGTGACGAGTGGTAGCGCCGGCGTCGGCGTGCACGTCAAGGTGGCCATTCACGTCAGCACGTTGCGCCCCTTCCGCGGTCATCTCGTGCGGTTCTTCGGCACCGTCACCCCGGCCCACAACGGACGCTTTGCGCAGATCCAGCGCCGCACGAGCACGGGCGCGTGGCGCACCGTGGCCAGCACGCGACTGGTCGCCGGAGGGATCGTCAACGGCGTGGCCGTGTCGCGCTACAGCAAGAAGATCCGGGTCCGCTTCAGCGGGACCTACCGCGTACGGGTCAATCCGCGCGATGGCAACCACCTGGTCGGCAACAGCGCCACCCGCCACGAGCGCGTGCGCTGAGTCGCGGGCGCACCCTCTGAGGAACGCCGGCGGCCGCCCCCGGGCGGCCGCCGGTGAGAGCGGCGTTGTAGCCTCCGCCTCGTGTTCTACGACAACGATGCAGATCTGAAAAAGCTGGAGGGCAAGACCGTGGCCATCATCGGCTACGGCTCACAGGGCCACGCCCACGCCCTCAACCTGAAGGACTCCGGAGTCGACGTCGTCATCGGGCTGCGCCCCGACTCGGCCAGCGTGGCCAAGGCGCAGGCCCACGGACTGCGCGTCGTCGAGCCCGCCGACGCCGCCAGCGAGGGTGACGTGGTCATGATCCTCGTGCCGGACGAGCTCCACGGGCAGGTCTGGGATGACGGCGTCAAGGACGGGATCGCGCCCGGCAATCTGCTCCTGTTCGGCCATGGCTTTTCGATTCACTACGAACAGATCGTCCCGCCGCCCGACATCGACGTCGCGCTCGTTGCCCCCAAGGGGCCAGGCCATCTCGTCCGCCGTCAATACCTCGAGGGCTCGGGCGTACCCGGTCTGGTCGCCGTCCAGCAGGATGCCTCCGGCGATGCGCTCGGCCTGGCCCTGGCCTACGCCAAGGGGATTGGTTGCACCCGCGGAGGCGTGATCGAGACAACCTTTAAAGACGAGACGGAAACTGACCTGTTCGGCGAGCAAGCCGTCCTGTGTGGCGGCGTGACCGAGCTGGTCCGGGCCGGGTACGAGACCCTCGTCGACGCGGGCTATGACCCGCGACTGGCCTACTTCGAGTGCTTGCACGAGCTCAAGCTGATCGTCGATCTCATGTACGAGAAGGGGATTGCCGGTATGCGCTACTCGATCTCCAACACGGCCGAGTACGGCGATCTGACCCGAGGCAAGCGTGTCATCGGTGAGGACTCTCGGCGGGCCATGAAGGAGCTCCTGGGCCAGATCCAGTCCGGCGACTTTGCCCGCGAGTGGATCGCCGAGAACCGCGCCGGACAGGAGAACTTCAGGCGCATGCGTGACGAGCAGGCCGGCCATCAGGTCGAGGTTGTCGGCCGTGAGCTCCGCTCGCAGATGGACTGGATCGACACGGAGTTTGACGAGTAGGCCGTGTAGAATTGCTGGCGCCGTCGTGACTGGCGCAAGAGGTGGACGCAAACCATCGGGAAGCGACGGCGCTGAGAGCCGCGCGCCTGGGCATGTAGATCCCCGCTAACTTCGAGGAGACGACATGACCCAGACCGTCCTGCAGATCCCCGCGGAACTGAAGCCGGCTGATGGGCGCTTCGGTTCCGGGCCATCACGAGTCCGGCAGGCGCAACTTGATTACCTGGCTGGCCCGGGGTCCGCGATCATGGGCACCTCGCACCGTCAGAAGCCCGTGCGCGAGCTCGTCGGCCGCGTGCGCGCGGGCCTGGCTGAGCTGTTCACGCTTCCTGACGGCTACGAGATCCTGCTCGGCAACGGTGGCACCACCGCGTTTTGGGATGCCGCCACCTGTGGCCTGGTCAAGGAGCGCTCGCTCCATCTGACCTATGGCGAGTTTTCGGGCAAGTTCGCCGCCTGCACCCGCCAGGCGCCGTTTCTGGCCGATCCGATCGTCGTCGCCGCCGAGCCGGGCGATGCGCCCGCGCCGACCGCCGACCCCAGTGCCGACGTCATCGCCTGGGCTCACAACGAGACCTCGACCGGCGTGATGGTGCCGGTCGGCCGCCCGAAGGACGCGGGGGAGGCCCTGGTGCTGATCGACGCCACCTCGGGCGCCGCCGGACTGCCGGTTGACGTGCGTGAATGCGACGTCTACTACTTCGCCCCGCAGAAGGGTTTTGCCTCCGACGGGGGTCTGTGGCTCGCGGCGGCCAGCCCCGCGGCCATCGCGCGCATCGAGACGATCACGGCGACTGCGCCGCGCGACCGGTGGATCCCGGACTTCCTCTCCCTGGCCACTGCCCTGGAGAACTCGCGCAAGGATCAGACCTACAACACCCCCGCGCTGGCCACCCTGTTGCTTCTGGCCGACCAGCTCGACTGGATGCTCGCCGGGGGTGGGCTCGACGGGATGGTCGCACGGACGACGGCCTCCAGCCAGATCCTGTACGGCTGGGCCGCCAACCACGCGGTGGCCACACCGTTCGTGTCGGACCCGGACAAGCGCTCGCTCGTCGTGGGCACGATCGACTTCGCCGACAGCGTCGACGCCGCCCGGCTCGCCGCCCAGTTGCGCGCCAACGGGATCGTCGACGTCGAGCCCTACCGCAAGCTGGGCCGCAATCAGCTTCGCGTGGCCATGTTCCCGGCCACCGACCCGTCCGATGTGCAGGCGCTGACGGTGTGCATCGACTGGCTGCTGGAGCGGTCATGAGCCTCACGAACGGACGGCCTCGGGTTCTGGTGGCCGAGAAGATCGGTGACTCCGGGGTCAACCTGCTGCGCGAACACTTCGACGTCGAGGTCGGGACGGGCTGGAGCCCAGAAGAGCTCGACAACCGGATCGGGGAGTTCGACGGGATACTCATCCGCTCAGCGACACAGCTCGATGCCCAGCGGTTGGCCAAGGCCACGCGCCTGCGCGCGGTGGGCCGGGCCGGGGTCGGCGTCGACAACGTCGACGTGGCCGCGGCGACCAAGCGGGGCATCGTGGTCGCCAACGCCCCCCAGTCCAACGTGATCACGGCCGCCGAGCACACGATGGCGCTCCTGCTGGCCCTCGCGCGCAACGTACCCCAGGCCTACGTGTCGCTCACGTCGGGCAAGTGGGAGCGCTCCAAGTTCTCCGGCGTCGAGCTGTACGAGAAGACGCTTGGCATCCTCGGCTTCGGCCGCATCGGCCAGCTCGTGGCGCAGCGGGCCCGCGGGTTCAACATGAAGGTCGTGGCCTACGACCCGTTCGTGGGCGGCGAGCGCTACCGCGAACTTGGCGCTGAGCAGGCCGCCTCGCCGCAGGAGGTCTACGCCGAAGCGGATTTCCTCACCCTGCACCTGCCCAAGACGCCCGACACCGAGGGCTGGCTGAACGCCGAGGCGCTGGCTCAGTGCAAGGACGGCGTCCGCGTGCTCAATGTGGCCCGCGGCCCGCTCGTGGTCGACGAGGACCTGAAGGCTGCCCTGGATTCGGGCAAGGTCGGCGGCGCGGCGCTTGACGTGTTCCGCACCGAGCCGGTGACTGAGCACCCGTTGTTCGGCTACCCCAACGTGATCGTCACCCCGCACCTGGGGGCGTCGACGGCCGAGGCCACTGACCGGGCCGGCTACCAGGCCGCCGAGCAGGTGGTGGCAGCGCTGACCGGTGGGGTGGTGACCAGCGCCGTCAATGTGCCCGCCATCTCGGCCGAGGACATGGAGGTGCTCGGCCCGTACGTGGCTCTGTGCGGGTCGCTGGGCAAGATCGCCAGTGCCCTCGCCCTAGCCGAGGGCGCCTCGGTCGAGCGCCTGCAGACTGACTTCTTCGGTCGCCTGGCCGAGCGCGACACGCGCCTACTCGCCACCGAGGCGCTGCGCGGCGTGCTGGCCGGCCACCTCGAGGACGAGGTCAACGCGGTCAACGCACCGGCCCTGGCCGAGGAGCGCGGCATCCACGTGGTCGAGGCCAAACACACTGCTGCTCGCGACTACACCGATCTCGTCCGGGTCGAGGTCACCGCCGGCGAGACGAGCGTGCGTGTCGCGGGCACGCTGATCGGGCGCCGCAACCGACCGCATCTGATCGAGGCCTGGGGTTCGCGCTTTGACGTTCAGCTCGAGTCCCACGTCACCGTGTTCCGCTACCAGGACCTGCCGGGCATGCTCGGCCGGGTCGGCTCTGCGTTTGGCGAGCACGGCGTCAACATCGTTTCGGCGGCGGTTGGACGCCAGCCGGAAGATGATCCTCACGGAGACGGCCGCGTGGCCGCCATGGCCGTGACCACGGTCACCCCGGTCCCGCCGGAAGTCGTGGCTGGGATCGTCGCCAGCGAGGGTTTCCTCGCTGGTCAGACCGTCAGCCTGGGGTAACCGGCCGGCACGCCATCCGCGCGGATCGCGAGACCAGGGCCCGAAGCCGTGCAGCCGCGAGCCGATCTGGAGAGCCCGGCGCAGCGTTGGTACGCTCTCTGAGCGATGGCGTCTCGCCTCGATCTCCGACTTCTTCTCCTCCCCCTCCGGGGGGAATAGCGCGCCGGCGGCCGCACGTAGCCGCGAACCAGCACCGAGAAGTCGCCAAGTTCGAGCCCAGAAGGAGAAGCGCCATGACCACGCCTCACGATCCCGATCGAGTACTGATCTTTGATACGACGCTGCGCGACGGGGAGCAGTCGCCCGGTATCTCGCTCAACACGCAGGAGAAGCTCGAGATCGCCCAGCAGCTCGCCCGCCTGGGCGTGGACGTGATCGAGGCCGGCTTCCCGATCACTTCCCCCGGGGACTTCGAGGCGGTCCAGTCGATCGCGCGGACCGTGGAGGGCCCCGTCATCGCCGGGCTGGCCCGGACCCACGTGGCCGACATCGACGCCGCCTACAACGCGGTCAAGGATGCGGCTCGGCCGAGGATCCACACCTTCATCTCCACCTCGGACATCCATATCCAGTACCAACTGCAGACGACCCGCGAGGACGTCAAGGGCCAGGCCCGCGCCGCCGTGGCCCACGCCCGCGGGTACGTCGAGGACGTCGAGTTCTCGCCGATGGACGCGACCCGGGCCGAGCTGGAATTCACCGCCGAGGTGTGCCAGATAGCCATCGACGAGGGGGCCACGACCATCAACATCCCCGACACCGTCGGCTATGCGATCCCGCACGAGTACGCCGAGCTCCTGCACGGGCTCTACGCGCTCGTCCCCGATCTGCACAACGTGATCCTGTCGGTGCACTGCCACGATGACCTCGGCCTTGCCGTGGCCAACTCATTCGCCGGCCTGCAGGCCGGTGCCCGCCAGGTCGAGTGCGCGATCAACGGTATCGGCGAGCGGGCCGGCAACGCCTCGCTGGAGGAGATCGTGATGCTGCTGCATACGCGTGCGGCGGCCGTCGGCCTGCACACCGGTGCCGTCACGCGGGAGCTGGCTCGCGCTTCGCGGATGGTCTCCCGCCTGACTGGTTACCCGGTCCAGCCCAACAAGGCCATTGTCGGCCGCAATGCCTTCGCGCACGAGTCGGGCATCCACCAGGACGGCGTCCTCAAGGAGCGCTCGACCTACGAGATCATGGACGCCACCACGGTTG
>JAXDGI010000017.1:0-8314 GCA_034665145.1 Solirubrobacteraceae bacterium | reverse complement strand
GCATCTCTGCAACGTCTCTCGCGATCAGGCTTGCGGCTTAGGCCGTGGCTGCTGCTTGTAGCCCGAAGCAGTAGTCCGAGTCGCGCTGCTGGAATGGCGACGAAGCGGCACTGTGCTTGACGCTTGGACTGTCCCGGGCGTCGGAGTAGATTGGGCCTATGTCCGAGTCAGACTCGCGTCGAGGCCGTTGGGCGTTCTGGCTGACGATCGCTGGGTTGGCGTGGAGCGCAGCGCTAGTAGCTGGGGCGTTCATGCTCCTGGCGTACGGCTCGTCGGGAACGTCATCCACGGGGGCGCACTGGTCGGGGTCGGTGACATTGGTCGCGGTCAACGGGGCTGGCGTGCTCGCTCCGGTCGGGATTCCGCTCCTCATTTCAACCGTTGTCTGGTTCGCGCTGCATCGCAAGTGTTCGCGCGGCGGACCAATCGCGGGGTACGTCGCCTGGACGCTGGTGGCGGTGCTTGCGCTCGGCTGCCTGGTAGCGGCCGCATCGATCGGTCTCCTGATCGTCCCGGTCGTCCTGCTCCTGGGACGGGCGGCCGCACTCACACCCTCAGCCCCGGCTTCAGCCCAAGCTGCCTAGACAAGCGGCCCGGCTGATGCGCGACGGCCGCCGACCCCGGCCTCCGAGTTCCTCGCGGTGCTGGCAGCTGACTCCGTCGGCAGCCCACGCGAGAAGCAGAAGCGCGGCCCGCTCTGCCGCGACGGCGACGGAGGAGCACTCTCGGGCAGCGCCGGGATAGCCATCTTTCCGCGCCAGTCAGGGCTCGGCAGGTGCTTGGTCAGGTGCGCCGCGCCGACCGAAGGCAGAGTCGGCGGCCGGCGGCTGTGCTGTTGGGTCACGTTACGGGACGGTGGCCCTGGCCTTCTACGCGCTGGCGCTCAGCTCACATGTTCGGGCCAGGGCAGCGGGAACAGCTGGCGGTAGGGGCGGGCCTCGTCGATTACGCGAGCGACTGACGATCGCGTCAGCAGCCGGTCGAAGTACGCGGCGACTGCGGGGTGCGCGTCGCGGTCCAGTGGATGGAGGACGTCGGCGTAGTGCAGGGCGGGCGCGGCGGAGCAGTCGGCCAGCGTGAAGTGGTCGCCGGCTAACCAGCCGTCGTGGTCGCGTCCGGTGAGTTGGCGCTCGAGAGTGGCGTAGGCGAGCTCGAGGGTGACGTGGGCCTCCGAGCCGCCGTGTGGGTCTTTGGAGTCGGCCGGGCGCAGTGCGTCACCGACGATCTTTTGCACCGGTGTGGTGACGTAGCTGTCGGCGACGCGGTCCCACAGTCGCGCCTGCAGCGCCTGGTCGGGGTCGGTGGGGATCAGCGGCGGCGCGTCGCCGTAGCTATCGAGGCGCTCGACGATGATCGACGATTCCGGGACTACGACGCCGTCGTCGACGAGGAGCGGGATCGAGGCCGGTGGCCACAGGGCGGCAAGCGCGGAGCGGTCGGCCTCGACGAGCTCAGCTGTGAACGGCAGATCGCGCTCGTAGAGGGCGATGAGCGCCTTCCAGCAATACATCGCGAACGGGTGCTGTTGCAGGACCAAGCTCACGCGAGCACCGCGCCGGTGAGAAAGCCCTCGAGCCCGTCGAGCAGCAGGCCGGTGCCGTGCTCGCGCTCGGATGGGTCTTCGAGCCCGTCAAGGAACGCGCCGTGCTCGGTGAACATCAGGTGCGTGCCGGCCTCCTCGGGGCGCAGCTCGATGGTCGTCAGCGACACGGAAGTCAGGCGGCCGTCGAGGAGCAGGTCGTAGGCGAACACGATCCGCTCGCCGTGGGCGATGTCGTGGAACCGGCTGCGGAAGAGGTGGTGTGTGCCGCGCTGGTCGCGCCCGGCGCTCAGTTCTCCGCCGCCGACGCGGAAGTCAAGCGACCACTCGGTGTCGGTCCAGCTGTCGGGCGCCCGGAACCACCGCTGCCGCAGGGCGGGGTCGGCGAACGCCTGGAACGTCTGCTCCGGACTGTGGCGGAAGTGCCGTTCGAGGGTGAAGTCGTGTTGACGGATGCTCATGGCTTCGCTGTCCTTTCGGGGTTGGGGAAGGCGTCGTCGAGGACGTCGCCCAAGAGGTCGAGCCGGCGTTCCCAGTTAGCGCGGTGCTCGGCGATCCACTGCTCGACCGTGTGCATCGGGCCGGGTTCGAGCCGGCAGGTTCGGACTCGGCCGACCTTCTCGGAACGTACGAGCCCGCTGCGCTGGAGCACGTCGAGGTGCTGCAGCACCGTCGGCAGCGACACGCCGAGCGGCGTCGCTAGCTCGCTCACCGACGCGGCCCCTCGGGTGAGCTGCACGATGATCGCACGACGGTTGCTGTCGGCCAGAGCGTGGAACGCTCGATCGAGTTGCTGGGGCTCAGCGCTCGGCACCGCCAGGACCGTAACACATCACTTAGGTGATTGCCTAACCATTTGCCAGCTGCGGCAGCGAGGTCGTGTACGCGCTGAAGGCCTGGGGCTCGGTCGTCAACGGACCTCGCGGCAGCCGGGATCGCACTTCTGCTCTGCGCCCCCGCTGACCGGAAGCAGCGGCGCCGGACTCGTGACCGGAAGGGCGACAGAGCAGCAGTCTCGCCGGAGCCTTACTTTCCGCGCGCATTGCGGGGCTCTGGGTGTAGCGACCTGAAGTGCTGCAGCAAAGGAAAGCGGGTCTACGTTCCGAACCCGCCGCGAGGGTCTCACTCGGGAACGTCAAATGAGAGATCGGCGGGTCGATTCCAGCCAGCGACTTCGCAGGACGCTGTCATCATGGTGTGTGGGTAGGTCACGGCGATCTGCCAAAGCGGGGGAGGTTCAGTGCGCGCGGATCGCGCGTTGAGCTGGCCAGGCTGAGGAATGCCACGACGCGGCGAGAGGCAACGCGTCGCGATCGTCTCGTCCGAGATGTTCTTGCGGCGGTCCGGTCTTGGTATGGTTTCCGAGATCGTGAGCATTTCTGCCACCAACGCGTCGGAGGTTTCGCCTGCCCCTCCCGAGGCGCTGGCCGGGGACCTGTGCTGGATGCTGTCGCGGACTAGCCACTCACTCACGACAGAGCTGACCGCTGCGCTGGAGGGCTCGGGGCTCTCGCCGCGTTCTCACCAAGTGCTGGCCACTGCGCTCACCGGTGAGCACACGCAGACTGAACTGGCGAGCATCATCGGGATCGACAAGACAACGATGATGGTGACGCTGGATGAGCTCGAGCGAGCCGGCTTGGCGGAGCGCCTGCCACTGAAGACAGACCGGCGAGCCCGGGTTATTAGGGTGACGAGAGCTGGCGGCAAGCTGGTACGCGATCTCGAAGCGGTCTTCGACGGCGTTCGTGAGGACATCCTGCGGGTGCTGCCCCGCGATGAGCGCGAGATTTTTCTGCGTTCCCTTGCCCGCCTTGCCTGTGGGCGGCTGGCTGCGCCGGTGCCGTGCGGCCACCCGGTCCGCCGGCACGGCTGACCTCCTCCTTTTCCGCGCCTGATCCTCTCGCCGGCTGAGTGGCGTTCCACTCGGCGGTCGGCGGCTGCGCCAAGCGCTGCTGCGCTTCGCCTACCTGCGTCGCATACATTCTCCTACGGGATGATCTTGTCCGGGATCATCTGATACTTTACGTCTCATCTTCCGACCGACTGGAGCCATGCGATGACGCAGAACCATTCCGATCCTGGGTTGCCGGCTGACGCTGGCGAGGAACACCGCCAGCGCTGGGTCGCTCTCGTGGTGCTGTGCGCCGGTTTCCTGATGATCATCCTGGACCAGACGATCGTGAACGTGGCGCTGCCCTCGATCCAGAATGACCTGCACTTCTCGCAGTCAGGCCTGGCCTGGGTGGTCAATGCCTACCTGATCGCCTTCGGGGGCCTGTTGCTGCTCGTCGGACGCCTCGGAGACTTGATCGGGCGCCGGCGAATCTTCTTGGTCGGCCTGGCGGTGTTCACCACCGCCTCGCTGCTCTGCGGTCTGGCTCAGAGTCAGACCGTGCTGGTCGCGGCCCGGTTCGTCCAGGGCGTCGGCGGCGCCATGACCTCCGCGGTGATCCTGGGGATGATCGTGACGATGTTCCCGCAGCCGTCAGACCGGACGCGAGCCATCGGCGTCTACAGCTTTGTGGCGGCCGCTGGCGGCGCGATCGGCCTGCTAGCTGGTGGCGTGCTCACCCAGGCGCTGAACTGGCACTGGATCTTCTTCGTCAACCTCCCGATCGGCGTTGTCACCGCCGTGTTCGCGCGTCGGTTGCTTCCCGCCGACGAGGGCATCGGCCTTGAGCACGGGACTGACACGCCGGGGGCGCTGCTGCTGGTCAGCTCCCTAATGCTCGCGGTGTACACGATCGTCGAAGCCAGCACCTACTCCTGGGGGTCGCTGCGAACCCTCGGGCTGGGCGCGGTCGCGCTGGCGCTGTTAGCAGGCTTCGTCATCCGCCAGGCCTACGCGCGCAACCCGCTGATCCCACTGCGGGTCTTCCGCTCCCGAACCGTGACCGGGGCAAACCTAATTCAGATCGTGATGGTCGCCGGAATCTTCGGCATGTTCTTCCTCGGCGCGCTCTACATGCAGCGCGTCCTCGGCTATGACGCCATCCAGGTCGGGCTCGCGTTCCTGCCCGTCGCGCTTGGGATCGCCGCCATGTCGCTTGGCTTCTCGGCCCGGCTCATCAACCGCTTCGGAGGACGGGCGACCCTGCTGCCGGGACTGACCCTACTCGCGCTGGGCCTGGCCTACTTCAGTCGCGCTCCAATGCACGCGCAGTACCTCGCCGACCTCCTGCCGGCCATGGTCGCACTCGGCATCGGCGCCGGACTCGCCTTCCCCGCACTTATGACACTGGCCATGTCAACCGCTACACCCGAGGACTCGGGCCTGGTCTCCGGGCTGGTCAACACCACCCAACAGGTCGGCGGGGCGCTCGGGCTAGCCGTCCTCGCCACCCTCTCAGCCACTCAGACCAGCACCGCGCGCGCCGACAGCCGCACGCTCCCCTACGCGCTCACCGACGGCTACCACCTCGCCTTCACGATCGGCACCGGGCTCGTCATCGTCGGGATCGCGCTGGCCACCGTGCTTCTGCGGCCCGAGAGAGCACGGGCTATCGACGGTGATTTGGCCGAAGCCCCGATGGCCGAGGACGTCCTGTACATCGAGGAGGCCGCCTAGGCCGGCCACCCGCCGGCGCGGGGAGTCCGCGCTGCCAGAAGTACCCATCTCGGAGCCGCGCACCCCTCCACGACGTACCTGAGAGCTTCCAACGCCAGGTAGCTGTGCAGCGAAGCTAAGTCGTGATCCGAACCGACCCGTCGGCAGCCTCGCTTCACGCGGAGGGCAGGGAGCACGTCGCAGCTGACGATCCACCACCGCACGCAACGGGCGGTCGGCATGCAGAGCCAATCCGCCGCCGGCGACCGTGAGGACCGTCGTCGCATATGAGGTGTTCGCACCTTTCTCGCAGCCACGGGGGCTATACGAACACCATGCCGCTCCGCCGTACCCGCGCCAACACGAAGGCAGGGCCAAGTGTTCGCTTCAGCGCGAGACTCGCAAACCGCCAGAAGCGGGGTTCGCGGGGCGGCGCTAAATCGCTTCCGCAACCACGCACCTGCAGCGGCCCCAAGGTCGGGAGCGGCGCCGCTGGCCACTTCTGCTTCGGCCCCGGGCGGACCCCGAGCGGCACTCGGGCGATCAGCTCCCAGTCGGCGACGAACCAGAAGTGAGGGAGAGGGGCCGGAGGGCGGCTCCTGACGGTCGGATTCACGCGGTTTGCGATAGCAGGCGTGGGCCCGAAAGTCGGCACAGGCGGTCGGGTCGGGATAGGCTGGCCGCAACGGTAACCGCATCAGGAGGCGATGATGGCTGGCGAGGCTTTGTTCATCGGTTGGGGCGCGGTCGTCCGCGGCCGAGAGAAGCAGGCATTGCAGGTGTTTCAGGAGACGATGGAGTACTACGGCAAGCTGCAGCAGGAAGGCCGGATCGAGAGCTTCGACGTGTTATTGCTGGCGCCTCACGGCGGTGACCTCGCGGGATTTGTCGTTCTTCGCGGCGACCGCAAAGCACTTGCCGAGATCAGGTTCAGCGACGAATTCGAGCGGCTGGTTGCGCGCGCGTCCGCAATCATCGATTCGCTTGGCGTGCTCCCGGCCTACGGCGGCGATGCGCTGGCGCAGCGGATGGGACTCCTTCAGGAAGTTGCCGACGAGTTCGGCGGATAGCGGCCCTGCCGTTGAAACGCGTGACGCGCTCGCGATGCCCCGAGATCGCCAAGGTCAGGACCCTTGCGAGTCGACGGGCAGATCGGTGACGGTGGCGATCGCGGCTTCTCGACCGGGTCGCCGTATCGGCTTGGGCTTAGCGGGAAAAGCGAGCGCGACCCTTAGTGCTCCTTCCACGAAGCAGGACCAAGTGGTCGTCCGGCTCTGGCCGAATCCTCACTTCTGCTCCGGACCACCGACCAGCTGAAGCGGCAGCGCCGAGCTTGTAGCTGCTGGGGCGACGAAGGGGCGGTGTGGTGACCTGTCGCGATCTATGCGCCATCCCGACGTGATGCCGTACAGAGGTGGCTTGTGAGCGGCAGGTCGATCGTTCCGCCGCCAACCTCGATCGCGTTGTAGATCGTGGTCAGCAGCCGCGACCGGCGATCGGCAGTCAGCAGAATGTGATCTTGGTGTGTTTGCAGCAAGCGTATGTATTCGGTGCTGCTGTAACGGCAACACCACCGAAAGAGGCGAACGGTCGGGTTCTCAAAGAGTCCTGCCGCGGTCGTCTCGACCTGCCAGTCGCCAGCCAGTGCGGTCGGTTCGCTGGCGGGATGCATCGGAAAGTCCGCGCCCATACCGGGTGCAGAGCCCTCGTAGGCGGCGACGAGGGTCTGACGCAGTGAGCAGCGCTGCCAGTCGGGAAACGACCAGATCGCAGCGAGTGTTCCACCGGGACTGAGCAGCCGGTGTGCTCGCTGGTAGCGCAGCTCGGGCGCTGTCCAGTGCCACGCTTGGAAACTGATCAGCGCCCTTCGCGGCGCGGTCTGGTCGAAATGCTCGAAGTCGCTAGCGATCAGCGATACACGGTCAAACGCCATGCAATGCCGGCGGGCGATGCGCAACATGGATGGGTCAGGCTCGATCCCGAGGACCGCGAGTCCTCGACGTGCCAGCTCTATCGTGCCCTTTCCCGTGCCGGCGCCGACCTCGTAGACACGATCGCCATCCACGAGGTCCGCAGTCAAGATCAGCCCGTCGACGACGTTCTTGGGATACCCCGGGCGGATCTCGTCATATAGCTCAGCGGCCCGGCCAAATGCCAACCGCTGCTCGTCAGTAAACCTCGCCGGCCCACCACTGGCTTCCACGCGCGGGAATGGTAGGCAACGAGCGGTCGGGCGGGCCTCACAGGCACGGCATCCCGAGCTTCCTAACCCCCGGGTCCTCGGACACGAATGCAGCAGTTGCTATGCGCTGGCCGCCTTGGCGACCAAGCGGGAGTGCGACCCTAGGCGCCGCCGCCGCTACGAAGTTCTCTGTTGCCTTTCAGACAAGATCCGGTTGAGCTCATCGACTGCCTGCTGGATTCGGAGTCGGCTCATCTCGGATGGGTCTGGGCTCGTTGCCAGCCCGAGTGTCCCGAGCTTGTGTTCGTTTCGGAGCACAACATGGGCGCTGTACGGGTAGCGACTCAGCGGCAGCACGGCAAAGTGGTCGATGTCATCCCAGCCGACGCGCCGGGATACGAAGACACCCACGATCCTCACCCCGTCTTCCTCGATATGAATGCCGGCGGTCCACGCACGCCAGGTCAGCAGGAACATGACCCCAGCAACCACAAGCGCCGCAGCCTGGCCCCTTGAGTTGACCACGGCCAGAACAACAAAGACCAGGCCGCTGGCCAGCGCCGCTAGAGCTGACCACGCCGTGCTCGCGGACCGGTAGTGGCCACGAGAAGCGAGGGAGGTTGTCATCGACATCCCTGTGTGCCCTCTCCAGCCCCTCGCTCCCGCGCGATGCCGCGGGCAGACAGGCGAGGTCCCATGCGGCACGCATCGGCACGAATCTGCCTCTCCTTGATCGAAGGCGCTACTGAGACGCCTCTGCCCGTGATTCGGCGACAGAGCCAATGCATAGACGGGAGGCACTACAAGCGCATTAGACCGCCGCATTCACGCAGGCTCAGCCGTCTGGCGGACCGCGTGTTGGCCCGGGCGGGCTTCTGCTTCGACTTCACGAGATCGGTAAGCAGCAGCCGGTCGCGTACGGCCGGTGTGGCGGCCAAGCGGCGGAGTTCTCTGGCGAGCGCAGACCTCGGTCGCTTCTCGGCTTTGACGTGGTATCAGGGCTGCGAGACGGAGGCGAGTCCGAGGAACACCATGAGCGATC
>JAXDGI010000016.1:0-33495 GCA_034665145.1 Solirubrobacteraceae bacterium | reverse complement strand
CCCACGGGCCCCGAACCGGGCCAAACATGTTGCGGCCCATCACGTACGCTCCGCAGGGCTTCATGAGCTCGTCGCGCGCGCGGGCGTCGGCTTCATGGATGGGCTCGTCCAGGTGCCAGTGGTGGAGTTCCAGGCCGCCGACGCCGAGCGGGTTGTCGCGGCTCTGATCGGGGCCGGCGACGAAGCCGTCGAGAGAGATGGTCATGTGGCATGTGGTTGGTGTCATGTGAGCCAAGACCACCGAATCTACGAGAAATCATCGGTGGGGGACGCCCTCGCGAAAGCTAGCGGTTGCCCGGACGCGTGATGACCATCGAGGGCACGCAGTTCGCGATCCACGCCATGCCGATGCGCGACAAGCACCGAAGGCTCCTCGAACCATGGCCAAACCCCGCCTCCACGGACACACGCAGTCGGGACGTCCTATCACCGACCAAGACGTCGAGAAGCTTCCGTCGGCTTCTGCGCGTTCGAGCAGTTGGCGGCGGAGTTCGGATCGAGTCGGACTGACTCGACGCGGGTGGTCAAACACCGGTTGCTCCTTGATCGGTTGATCGATGTGGCGGGGGTCGGTCGATGGGTCGTGGTTGGGCGTGCTGCCTTCAGTGCTGCCGCTAGATGGCTCTGCGTCCGCCGTCGGCGGCGACCGTGGCGCCGGTGATGTAGCTCGCTCGTGGACCGGCGAGGAATGAGATGACCTCGGCGATCTCCTCGGGTTGTGAGGCGCGGTGCATCGGCGTGGTCTCGCCGAGCGCGGTGATGAACTCGGGGCCTGACGGCGTCGGCGTGTAGACGGGTCCGGGTGCGATCGCGTTGACGCGCACCCCGCTGGCGCTGTACTCGGCGGCCCAGGCGCGCGTCATCGCCTCGAGCGACGCCTTCGTCGCGCCGTAGGCCGCCCCGCCGACGAGGCCGACACCGCCGGCCATACTGCTGAGGCTGACGATGCTGCCGCGGCCCCTGGCCGCCATTGCCGGTGCGAGTGCCGCGACGAGGAAGAACGGCGCCCGGACGTTGCTGGCGAACATCTTGTCGAACGCAGCGACGTCGAACTCTGCGGTCGGGCCGAAGACCGATATGCCGGCGTTATTGATGAGGATGTCGACGTCGCCGGCCGCGCTTGCCAGGCGCTGAACGTCAGTGGCGTCGCTGAGGTCGGCAGCGACGAAGCTGGCCTTACCTCCCGCGGCGGTGATCTCCTCGACCGTCTCCGCGCCGCGTGGCGCATCGCGGCCGTGCACCAGCACCTGGGCTCCGTCGCGCGCCAGCTGCAGCGCGGCCGCGCGACCAATGCCCGACGTCGCGCCGGTGACCAGCGCGCGCTGCCCCTCGAGGCTGTTGTGAGTGATGGTTGACACTTGCTGCTCCTTCGCTTCGTCGTTTCGCCTAATGAGCAGCGTGGCAGCGGTGGCGCGTTCCGGCCTTAGAGAGACCGCCAATGCTTTGTGCGTTTCTATGTAGGATCAGCTAAGCCATGTCTGCGGATCCGGAGGGCCCCCAGGCGGTCCAAGTCGCGAGCGATCACGGGACTGCGATTCGCCTCGTGGGTGAGGCACTGGTCGGCCGGTATGCCGAGATCGGGAAGACGATCGCCGCTCGGATCGTCGACGAGATCCCGGAGTACAGGCGCGTCGCGCCGGACGTGATAGCCGATCTTCGCGCAGGCGCGAGCGCGACCGCGGAGTTGCTCGCGCGGACGTTCGCGAGCGGCTCGGGGGTCCGACGCGAGGACCTCGGGTTCTTGCGCGAACTGGCGGCGCGGCGCGCGCACCAGGGGGTCAGCCTCGACGTGTTCATCCACGCCTACCGCGTCGCGCTGCTCGCCTACTGGGACGCGTGCGCCGACGAAGCGTCGCGCCTGGGAATCTCCCAGGCAGCCGGCTTCAGGCTCGCGAGCACGGCGATCGACGCGATCGACACGATCACGACCCAGGCCGCCGAGGCGTACCTGCGCGAAGAGACCCGGGTCCGAACGCAGAGCGGCCGCGCGGCCCGAGACCTGCTCGAGCGCCTCATCCACGGCCAGCCGACCGACCCCGGCCGGCGTCACCCCGCGGCCCCCGGGCTCGACCCAACCGGTCAGCTCCTCACGATTATCGGAAGGGTTGAGCAGACAACGCTCGCAGTCGGCGACGCGCTCCAGCTCGCGCGGGACGAGCTCGAGGAGAGCATGTTGCTCGGGACTGCAAGACCGCTCGTGATGATCCGCCACGGAGAGCTCGTGCTGATCTCGCCCGCAACCTCGCCGCGGACCAAAATCGCGCGCCTTCGCGCGGCACGCCAGCGAACCATGGACGAACACAACATCGACGTCCGCTATGGCGCCAGCGTCCCCTCCCAAGGCTTCGCGAGCGTGCAGCAGGCCTACCGCGAAGCTGCACTGTCGCTGTCGTACACGTCGGCAAGCCGGCCGATCGTGTCACTTGACGAACTCTCGTCACTCGAATGCGCAGTGATCGGCGCGACCGCCACGACCAAAGCCGTAATCGCCTCTAAGGCCAACGGTCTCCTAGCGCTCTCAGATGAGGATCGCGCAGCAGCGGTCGAAACGATTCGCGCGTTCGCCGACGCCGACCTGAACGTGACCAAAGCCGCCGAACAGACGCATGTCCACCCCAACACGGTGCGCTACCGACTCCAACAAATCGCTACCAAAACAGGACACGACCCGCGAACCTTCACAGGCCTCGTCGAGCTCGTCTGCATCCTCGAGATCACCGACAACGACCAGCAGACCTAGAGCCCAGCGTGCTGAACGGGCTGCGCATGTCAGTACCCGGATCGCGGCCCGCTTAGCGCGAGGGGCAGCTCGCCACGTGAGGATCCAGAACGCGAGGCGGAGCCGACCGACCGTCGGCGACATCACGCTCGACCACGTCAAGCTCGCAGCCGCCGACGACACCAACCTGATCGCGTTCTACCCCGCCGACCCGTCAAGCAGGCGCGCCCTGCTCAGCCTCCGCTGACCTCAAGCGTGGCTCGGCTCTGGGTCTATGTGTTAGGCATGGGATTGGATAGCTCGAGCAGGTTGCCTTCGGGGTCTCCACAAGCGGACGCCGTCACCTGCGTGGCCTCGGGCCGGGACGCGATGCCGCGAGCGGGATTGCCTGCAGCGAGGTCACGGCGATGGCTGTCAGCTTGGCCCTGCCGACCCCGGCGTTTCCGATGACTTCCATTCCTCGTGAGACCGCGACGAAGAATTCGGCTAGGGCGGCAGCGTCGGCGTCGGGGTCGACTTCCCCCGAGTGCTGAGCGTCGATGATGCAGTGGCGGTAGATCTCCGCTTGTGCGTCATGGGCGAGGGCGGCAGCGTCGGCGACCGCGGTGTCCTGACTGGCCCGCTCTAGCGTTGCTTTGGTGACCAACAGGTCACCGGCATCGCCGTTGCTGAGTGCGATCGCCAGCTTCAGCATCTGTGCGCGGATGCGCTCCAGCGGAGTCGAGTCTGGGCCGGAGAGAGCATCGTCGACTGCTGCCAGCGCTTCTGAGGCACGCGCGCCGAGCGTCGCTAAGAAAAGCTCGCGCTTCCCGCCGAACGTGTTGTAGAGGCTCTGTTTTCCGAGCCCTGTGGCCTTGACGAGGTCGTCGAACGTTGTGCCGGCGTACCCGTTGGCGGCGAAGACGTCGCCGGCCTGGTCGATGACGTCGCTCTCGACGAACTTTCGCGGTCGTGGCATGGCAGAGATGATAACCGTTTTTGACCGCCCAGACCAAAATGTGTATTGTTGCCCACATGGTCAAAAACCCAACCGACACAACACCACCGGCTCTCAGCGGTCAACGAGCGGTCGTTACAGGGGGGACTCGTGGCATCGGTGCCGCCATCGCCCAGCGGCTGCTCGCTGATGGAGCATCGGTTGTCATGACAGCGCGGTCACTGCCCAGCGATGCCCCCGAAGGGGCGTCATTTGTAGAGGGCGACCTAGGAACCCCCGAGGGGGTGGCACAGCTCGCGTCACGCGCCACGGCAGCCCTTGGCGGGATCGACATCCTGGTCAACAACGCAGGGGCGGCTGTCGCCCACCCTGAAGGCATGCTCTCGATCTCAGACGAGGAGTTTGTCGAGTCCATACAGGTGAACTTTCTCGCCTCGGTCAGACTCACAGCGGCGTTGCTCGATGCGTTCCCGCAGGAGGGGCCAGAGGCGATCGTCAACATCTCATCGCTCAGTTCCCACACCCCGACGCCCGCGATCGCACACTACGCCGCGGCTAAGGCGGCGCTTCGCTCCTACTCCAAGGCTCTGGCGACTGAGCTCGCGCCGCGCGGCGTTCGCGTCAACTCGGTGACGCCGGGGAGCATCGACACCCAGGGCGGAGGCTCGGTTCGCCAGGCCGTCGCCGACCACCTCGGGATAGCGGTTGATGCGATCAACCACCGCAACCCGCTCGGCCGCATTGGCACCGCCGAGGACGTCGCGGAGCTCGTTGGCTTTCTTGTCTCAGACCGCGCGAGCTGGATCACCGGAAGCGACTTCGTCGTCGATGGAGGCGAGGAGCCGCACGCATGACCACCGCTGAACTGGTCAACGAATACCTGAGCCGCTTGGACCGGCGCGACGCCGACGGGGTCGGGGAACTCTTCGCAGAGGAGATCGATTGGTACGTGCCGGGGCACAGCGAGCTTCCGTGGACCGGGCGGCGCTCACGGCGCGCCGAGGTTCCCGAATACCTCAACACGCTCTGGCCTCACTTCGAATCCGGAAAAAGCACCGCCACCCTGGAGAAGGTCCTGATCGACGGCGAGGACGCCGCCATCTTCTTGGTGTTCCAGCACACGGTGGCGCGCACCGGTCGAACCTTCCGGACCCCCGTCGCGATGCGCCTACAGGTCAAGGACGGACAGATCGTGACCATGCACCTGTTCGAGGACACAGCCACGCTGAGCAACGCCTTTTTCGACTGACGGCTCGGGCGAGACCGCGAAATATCCAACCCGTGATGAGGCACCATGGCAGCCAAGGAGTATGAGTTCATCGTCGTGGGAGCCTCGGCCGGTGCGGTGCTGGCCGATCGCCTCAGCGACGAGGTATCGGTCCTGCTCATCGAGGTCGGAGCCCGCGAGGCCTACATCCTGCCCGCGCTCGAGCGGCCAACCCTTGAGATCTGGGCCGACACGCGCGTGTTCGAGGTCAACATCGAGCACGGTCGCGCCATTGGCGTGACCCTCGTACGGAAAGGGACCACGGCCTTAGCGCTAGAGCAGTACCTCGCAATCTTTCGCACATCGCGCCTACGCAGCCGCTGCCCGAATCCCACACCGCCCATCCGCCTGGGTACTACGCAGATTTGTGAGAGACGACGGCTCGCATCCGCCGAGAGCGGCAAGCGCGACAGCCAGCGGAGCCGGGGTTAGCAGCCGTAGCCGCAAATTGTGGGCATGTTGGGGCAAAGCGCCGAAGTAGGCCGACAGGTAGAGGTCTTGCCCGGCGGTTTGGAAGTCGACCGCAGAGCGGGCAGGAGCTGACAACTAAAGCTGGCCGGCGAGATCAGTCTGGCCGAGCGGCTGCCGGTTGACGCGCCGTCGGGCTCGGGAGCGGACCCCGCACGCCGTCGGCGCGGTTGATGAACTGTTGAAGCAGGGGGAGCGTCGCGGCGTGCGCCGACGAGGAGGGAGCGCCGGCTGCGCAGCCGGTGAGCAGCAGCCTGACGAGCGCGCTGCCCAGCGCAGGGGCCTGTGTGCCATGTGTGGCTTCGATGTGGGTGACGGTTGGGGTCGCTTCCCGCGGTTGCTCGACGGGCTCGACGGCTGCGCGCACGGCAGGCGACGAAGCCAGATCGCGTGACGGTGGCGCTGAAGTTGGCGATCCACGGGCTGTGGTGGGAGGTGGTGATCGCGATCGGCAGAAGCGGGTGGAGGCGGATCGGCTTGGCGATGATCAGTCGTCGTGTGGGTCGATCTCCAGCGCCGCAGCGGTGTTCTTGACCGGCTCAATGAGTGGTCGGGTCCAGGCGGCTGACCGCCCGAATCCGCGATGCCTCATCCAAAGCCCGGGTGAAGCAGGACGGTCGCGGTCCGCGCGGCGGACTGGCCGTTAGTGAAGAACGCGGTCACACGCACACGCGGGTGGACCTCCGGGCTGCCGAACCACACATGCGCGTTGGCGGGGGTGCGCACCATCAGGGGGCCGTGTCTCAGGCCCGCGTCAAAAAGGTAGCCGAGCCAAAGGTCATCATGCCCATCCACGGACGGGCTGAGCGTCAGGATCCGACCGGCGACCTGGACCACAACGAGCGTCGCTGTGCGGCGCAGGTGAACGCCAACCCCAACTCGGTCGCAAGCGATCGAGTTGCCAACCGGGCAGGAGACACCGAGAAACGGAAGCGCAGCCTCGCCCAGCGTTCGCGTCGGTCTCATCGCGGCGCAGTAGCGCAGCGTGTTGCCGATCGGGATCAGCATCGGGATCGCCGCAAGGCCGCGCTGCTCGACGTGCAGTCGCGCACAACCTATGCCCTTGAACAGGACAGCGCCGCCGAAACGGTGCGGGCGCCCAGAGCAGGCGGCGAAGCGCACGGAGGCTCGACCGTCAGACAGGACCGGGGACGGGTGACCGCGGCCGGTCGGTGTGAACTGCAGCGAGAAGCGCCCCCGCGACCCACGGTCGACGCTGAGCACCGCGGGACGGCTACCCGTCAGCACCACGATCGCCTTGCTACCGGAGGTCCGACGACCAGCCCATTCCTCAGGATGCTGGGCGAGGTCGTCGCCGGCGACGAGCGTCAACGGCCCGGCGCGATACACGCCCACCTCCTGAGGAAGCGGTGCGCGAGCGAGCGGCTCGGGGACGCAGCTCGCGGCCGGAAGCGACTGGCTGGCTTGCCCAGGCCGCCGCGTCCGGGCACTGCAGCCGGCCAGCCCCAGCATCCCGAGCGTACACAGGACAGCCGCTGCGGCGGGGAGCGCACGCCGGGTGACGGTCGTCATCTCTCCTAAGTACGTGTCGTGATCGCGGTCGGGGTCCATGCCGGGCGCGAGACCTACCGTGGTGGTTGGCCACGAAGCAGAAGCGCATCGTCGCGTGTTGGGCTGTGCGTGCTGGAAAACGGCCGCGGGGCTGGCGCCGGGAAAGGTGAGGGCTTACCCTGGCGAGCATGTCTTCTCGCGGGCACCTGCGTGCGTCAGATCGCGACCGTGACGAGGTCGTCGAGCGTCTGCGCGAGGCTGCGGCTGAGGGCCGGTTGACGGCCTACGAGCTTGACGAACGGCTCACGCATGCGTTTTCGGCCGCGACGTACGGCGAGCTGGACACGCTGACCGATGACCTACCCGCGCCCGTGCCTACGCCGCCTGCGTCACGGCCGCCCCGGGCGGGGTGGTGGCGGCGAGCTGGCGCATGGTTGCTTGACGGGATCGTCGTTGGCCTCATCGCGGGAATCCTGTCGGCGGTCCTGCACGGCGTCGGCAGCTCGCTTGGTGTGCTCGTCTCGATTGCTTATTTCGTCTTTTTCGAGGGCGGCCCGCACGGCGCGGGTGCCGGCAAGCAGGCAATGCGCATCCGTGTCGTCGACGCCCGGACGAACGCGCCGATCGGCTACCGCCGGGCGTTCGTCCGCTGGCTGGGACGGATTCTCTCCGCGTTTGTTTTCCTGCTCGGCTATTTCTGGATGCTGTGGGATGCCGATAACCAGTGCTGGCACGACAAGCTCGCCGATGATGTCGTCGTGTTCTCCGACGGCCGCACCGAGCTCGCGCACGGAGACCGGCCTCACTAATCGGGCGGGGCGCGGCGCGAGGACGGACTCGCGGCGCGCCTTAACGGTTCACCTCGGCGCTGCTCCACAACGGCGTGGTCAGGACCCGGGCCTGGCCATCATCCCGACTTCCGCTCCGACCCAGCAGCTGCGGGAAGAACAAGACATCGGCGAACAGCGACCCGAGCACAATCGTCCCGCCGACGATCGGGCCCAGCCTTCCGAAGCTCTCGTCCAGCCTCCCCAGCACGAGCGGGACTGCGAGCAGGCCGATCGGCACGTTGACCCGGGGCAACGGCGATTCCCGTCACCGCGCTGAACATGCCGATCGCCGTACCGCGCTTCTCGGGATCGCCGCCGGCAGGCTTGGTTTCCCGTACAGGGTGGTCTTGGGGCCCGGCTGCCTGCTGTTCCCGACGCCCCGCGCGAGCGGAGACCGGGCAGATTCGGCGTGTCAATCGCCAGCAGACAGGGTCGACCGAGCGTTCGCGGTCCGATCATTTTTGGCTTCTGGAGGGGAGGTCCTTGTGCCGGGGCCGTGGCTCCGCGGTCTCGCGCCTGCCCGAGGGCCGGCTCGTCGCCGGCGGCGTCGGCAGACTACTCGGGGCGAAAGCCGTGCGCAGCCGGACTAAACGTGCGACCACGACTCCGGATCGCGGTCGCCAAGCAGCTTGGCGTTGCTTCGCAAAGCCCGAAGCGCCTGCCCGCCGATTTGGCAGCGCCGAGTGGTCGCGCCGCTCGTTCAAGCCTCCTACGGACCACCTCTACCAACGAAAAACCCCGCCAGTAGCGGGGCTTTCGTGACAAGCGGCTGAAGGGACTCGAACCCTCGACCTTCTGCATGGCAAGCAGACGCTCTAGCCAACTGAGCTACAGCCGCGCGGGCGCCGAGTATAGCCCCGGGGCGGGATCGCTGGGTGGGCAGCTCGCCGGGTGCGGACCGGCAGGGCGCCGGTCCGGGCGGCGCCGGGAACGGTTTCATGACCCCGCGGCGTGGCGGGCGGCTACGGTTCAGGCCGCGGGCGGCGTAAAGGCCGACAGCACACAGGCCTCCTGCACGACGAGGCGGGTGCGGATCTGGGTAAAGCCGGCCTCGGCGACGAGAGCCTCCCAACCGTCGGAGGAGATCGGCTTCTCGGAGGTGCGCAGGCTGAAGCGCCACACGTTCTTGAGAATGCGCCACCAGCCGGCCGGGCCGCGACGGGCCATGGCGTGGACCTTGGCGGCGATCACCTGGCGGTCACGCGGGGAGGACCCGCGCCCGAACATCATGTCGCCGATGACCAGCTGGCCTCCGGGCCGCAGCCAGGCGAAGGCCCGGGTCAGGACGGCCTTCTTGTCGGCGTCGCGAAGGTGATGCAGCGCGTAGTTGCTGACGACGAGGTCCACGCTCTCGGCGTCGAGGTCGAGGGACTCGATCGAGCCAACCATCAACTGCAGGTTGTCGCGCTGCTCGGCCTGGGCCTTTTCCTTGAGCAGCCCGATCATGTCTGAGCTGACGTCCACCCCCAGGATGGTTGCGCAGCGCTTCGCCAGCGGGAGCGTCACCTGTCCTGACCCGCAGCCCAGATCGACGGCCACGGTGGCGGCGTTGGTCTGGCAGGCTTCGAGTACGGCTGCGAACACCTTGGTCAGGGCCTGCGAGCCCTGTTGGTCCCAGCTATCGGCGCGGCCCTGCCAGAACAGCCGCCGTGCGCGGACAGCCAGGCCGGAGGCCACCGAGAGGCGGCGGACGCGTGCGGAGATGGGCAGGAAATCGCGCATGGCAGGGGAAAAACGTCGGGTGGAAGTGTTCGTCGGGAGGAAGGTCGTCGGGGGCAATGCCGCCGGATCGGGGGGCCGCCGGATGGGAGCGATGCGGGGTGGGGGCGGGGAAGGAGCCTGCGCGGAGCGCCTCAACGGGCGGTTAAACGCTGATGAGGGTGCGCTCATGCACCGGTCCGCCAACAATATGTCTGCGGCCACGCTGTGCCCGGCTCGGCGGTGGCTCAGACTGTGCTCGTATGCGAGACCTGAGAGGTGATCGGTGAGCACTGGGCGCTCCCCCCGAGCCGGCGGTCGTCCCCGCCGACCGCCCCCGCCGCGTCCGTCTGACCGTGGGCACCGGGGCTCGCCACCGCCCAGTTACGGGGCCCGGCGCCTAGGGGCCCTGTTCGCTCTCGTCGCAGTGGTGGTGATCATCGCGGTCGTCATTGCCAGCGCTTCCGGCGGTGGGCCGTCCCGCTCATCGCGGGCGGCGTCAGCAGGCTCGTCATCCGGCCGGGGCTCGACCACGTCACCCAGGCGGGCCCAGCACAAGCCGCCCGTCCACAAGCCCTCGGCCTACCGGGTCGGAATCACCAATCTGACCGTGAGCGAGCCGGCGACCGCAGCAGTGACCACCGCGACCACCTCCACCTCCACCACCTCAACCACCGCCGCCCGCTCGCTGGCTACTCGGGTCCGTTACCCGGCCATCGGGGCGCCGATCGGCCCGCCGCAGCCCGGCGGCTCCCCCGATCTGGGTCACAAACCGTTTCCCCTGATCATCTTCTCGCAGGGCTTCAACTACCCCGCCGAGGGCTACGCGGCGCTCATGAACGCTTGGGCCCGGGCGGGCTACGTCGTCGCCGATCCCACGTACCCGCTCACCGATCCCACCGACGCGGCCGGGGTCAACGAGACGGACATCCTCCACCACCCGGCTGATCTGCGTTCGGTCATCTCCCGGCTGCTGGCGGCCGGCCGTGCCGCATCGGGTCCGTTGCATGGGCTCATCAATCCGTCGGAGGTGGCGCTCGTCGGGCAGTCGGACGGGGGAGACGTAAGCCTGGCCGTGGCCGCCAATACGTGTTGCCGCGATCCGCGCGTGCGGGCGGCGGCGATCCTCTCCGGGGCCGAACTGCCCGCCTTCGGCGGCCGCTATTACGCGGCTGGATCCCCGCCGCTGCTCGTCGTGCAGGGCGATCAGGACACGATCAACGCCGCGGGCTGCAGCGCCGCCCTGTACAACGGCGCTCCGGCTCCCAAGTACTACGTGGACCTGCTCGGTGCTTCTCATCTCACGCCATACGTCGGGCCGGGTCCGTGGCAGGTGCGGGTGCAACGGGCAGTGACCGCCTTCCTCGACCTCTATCTCAAGCACGAGTCCGGCGGTCTTAGGCGCCTGCAGCGCGCCGCGCAGGCGCCGGGGGTGGTGACCCTGACGACGGCGCCGGCGCTCGCAGGTCAGAGCACCTACTGTCCGCCGACGGGCATCCCGTGAGCGCCGGCGTTTGGGCCCGCCGGGCCCATCATCTGCCCGGCAACGACACGAATGTCACCTCTGACCTGGAGGCGTGCAACGCCGCCGGGTTGACCGTTCACCTGGTCAAACGTGACCACCGCCGGGCCCATGAGCTGGAGGAGCATTTCCGGCTTCTGCACGACAGTCACGCCAAGCTCGAGGCCGAGCTCAGCCGCGGCGTGTCGGCGGCCCAGCGAGCCGAGGCGGCGGCGATCAACGGCGGCAAGAGCAGCGCCTAGAGCCGGTCCGCTGCAGCGAAGCGCGCGGCGTAGAGCACTGCGGAGACAGACGTCGCCAGGTTCAGGCTCGATACGCCGGCTTTCATCGGTATGCGCAGCCGTAGCGCTGCGGAAGCCAGGAGGGCATCGCTCAATCCGTGGCGTTCGGTTCCGAAGGCCAGGATGGATCGGGGTGGAAGGCGCTCGGGCTGCAGTTCGTCGCCGCCCGGATCGATCGCGATCAGCGGACGATCGCCGACGACGGGTTGGCTCAGGTGGACCACGGGCAGCGCGAAGTGCAACCCGGCCGCCCCGCGAACGGCATCAGGGTGCCAGGGGTCGTTTCTGCCGGTGGAGAACACGGCCAGGGCCTCGGCGGCCGCAGCCACGCGAATGCACGCGCCGAGGTTGCCCATGCGCTGAGGATTCTCGAGCAGCACGATGGGGGCTGGCTGCGGGCGGGCGAGGATCTCGGTCACCTCGATGCGCGGGCGTTTGGCGGTGGCCATGATGCCCGTCGGCGGAGTCTGCGGGGCCAGGGGAGCAAGCGACTCGGCCGAGATACTTCGCATCCTCAAGCGGAGGATCTCGACCAGATCGGGGGCCATCTCCGAGGCGAGGGCGAGGGCTTGCTCAGGGTCAGTAACGACCACTTCGAGAAGCTCGGCTCCGAACCTCAGGGCGTGCTTCACGGCGTGGAATCCTTCAAGGACGGTGAGGTCGGGTGCCCCTCGCGCTCGCTGAAAATGCTCGACCAGTCCCGCCTCGACCGTCCGTCGGTCCGCCGTGCCGGCGGTCGACGTTTTTTGGGTCCTCGCGCTCATGTCAGACACCTCGCGAAACACTGGCAGCTCGAGCTCGAAGTCGCGAAGGACGTCCAGCCAGCTTGGCGCTTTTAAGTTGCGGCCTTGCCTGCGGTTGTCGTGGCGTGCTACGACGCCGGCCCGAGATCCCTTGTTGAAAGAGATCCCGACGGTGAAGTAACGCTCCGAGGCAATGTTCACCGGGGGCGCGCAGCGTGGGCCAGTTCGCGACGCTCGGGCTCGATGCGGATTCGCGCAGCCCATCGCCCGGATGTTTCCGAGCGACTGGCGCTGGCCCCGCCAAACGACACCGGCGGTCGAACGACCCTGATAAGCGTTCCTCCGCTCTGCGGAGCCAGGAGTTGGCCACCGCGCCCCGAGCCGTCATCGTTCACATACTTGAACGACAAATTGTTGTGGTCAAGCTGGGAGCGTAGCCTCGGCTAACGGGAATTGTTGTTCAAGGGTGCCGCCATGAAGGTTCGCGTGCCTTGTTTAGCCATTGGGGGTGGTTGGCTCATGTCGGCAGCCCGGTGCGGGGATCCGTGTGAGATGGATGAGAGCGTTGCGCTAGCGCGCTGCCGACCCTCGCTACGAGGCGGGTTAGGCCACGAGGACGTTCAAGACGTTGCACACGTGTGGAGCGGTCAGAAGATGCGTACCCTGCGTCGGCTTGGCCGGGTGGTGGTGGTTGCTGCGCTGCTATCGGCGGCTTTTGGCTGTGCGCCGGCGTGGGCGGCTTGGACGACTTATCGAGGTGATCCGGCGCGCTCGGGGGTGGATTCGAGCAGCACGGGATCGCTGCCGTTTGCATCGGCTTGGACGTCGGTCAGCCTTGGCGGCAACGTTTACGGCGAGCCGTTGGTCTATGACGGGTTGGTGGTGGTTGCCACGGAGGCTGATGGCGTTTATGCCCTGAACGAATCCACCGGGCAGGTGGTGTGGCACGGGAGTACGGGCACTCCCGTGCCTTCCGCTCAGCTTCCGTGCGGGAATATCGGGCCGACGGTTGGGATCACCTCCACGCCAGTGATCGATCGGGGGACGGGGCGACTGTTCGTTGTGGCGGATACGTGGGATGGGAGTCACGCGAGCAGCATTCAGCACCAATTGTTCGCGTTCAATCTGGCCGACGGGAGCGGAGTCTCGGCTTTTCCGATGGTGGTGGATCCGCCCGGCAGCATTCCCACCGATCAGCTGCAGCGAGCCGCACTGGCGCTCAACGGCGGCAAGGTGGTCATTGGCTATGGAGGCAACGACGGTGATTGCGGCACCTACAACGGTTGGCTGGTCGCCGTGCCGGAATCGGGCGGGCCCCTGCAGACCTTTGAGGTCGAGCCGGGCGCAACAGCCGGGGCCATTTGGGGTGCCGGGGATGGGCCGGCTGTCGACTCCTCGGGAAATCTGTGGGCGACGAGCGGTAACGGGTTCGGCTCGACCTATGGTTATCAGGAGTCGGTGCTCAAGCTCGATTCGAATTTGAATCTGCTTGATCATTGGGCGCCCTCGAACTGGCCGGCGCTTGACAGCAGCGACAGTGACCTCGGCTCAAGCGACCCGCTGCTGCTTCCTGGGGGCCTTGTGTTTCAGATCGGCAAGGCGGGCGTCGGCTACCTGCTGTCGGCCTCCAGTCTCGGGGGCACGGGTGGGAGTCCGGTCTATCAGGCGCAAGTGTGCGGGCAGACCGGTGACGCGAGCTTCGGCGGTGCCGTCTACAACGCGGGGATCATTTACGTGGCCTGCTCGGACGGGCTGCGAGCGCTCTCGCTGAACACCTCTATCCACACCTTCTCGGCCCAGACCGGTTGGCAGGCGCCCGCTGCAGCGATTGGACCGCCAATCGTCGCCGGCGGTCTGGTGTGGGCGACGGCGTGGAACGGAGCCACGCTCTACGGACTTGACCTGCAGACCGGCAAGGCGGTAGTAACCCAGGCCACCCCGCCCATGATGCACTTTGCCACGCCCGCCGCCTCCGACAGAATGCTATTCCTCGCCACAGGACAAACCGTCGAGGCATACACGCTCGCCAATCCCGCTCAGACGACGAATCTGCTTCAGAACTCGTCACTTGAGAGCGGATCGTCGGGCGTTCCGACCTGTTGGAAGCTGGCGGGCTACGGCACTAACAATTACACGTGGACATCCACCGCGGACGCCCACACCGGCAATAACGCCGAAACTCTTCAGCTCACGGGTTTCACGAGTGGGGATCGCAAGTTGCTCTCCGCGGAGGACGCGGGCAGCTGCGCCCCCACGGCGACGCCGGGAACTACCTACACCGTCGGCGGCTGGTATAAGGCGCCGTCTGGCACAACCGGATCTCCCAGGTTCTTTGCCTACTACCGGACAAGCTCGGGCGTCTGGACCTACTGGGCAGCGTCGGCGAATTTCGCGAGCAACTCGTCGTGGACCCACGCCACCTGGACCACCCCGGCGTTCCCGGCGGGGGCGACCAACATCGCGGTCGGGATGGGACTGACGAGTGTGGGCACAGTCACCATGGACGACTTCTCGCTCGCGAGAGCCGGCTGACGCTTTGGGCGCTTCGCGCAGCCGACGAACCGGCCGGTCTCCACCCGCCGGTGGCCTCTGAGGACCTGCGTCGCCACCGACGTCAAGTTGTCACAGCGCACCAGTGCGAGGATCCCACCCTCAAGCGCCCAACGGCGTCGCGGAAAGGGGCCGCTCGTGCAGACTGTAGAGAACCGCAGAGCCGTAAAGGCATGCTTCGGCCGCCGCGAAAGCGACGCCAAAAGGGCCAGAGGCGACGACCGGAATCGAACCGGTGTAGACGGCTTTGCAGGCCGCTGCGTAGCCACTCCGCCACGTCGCCGGGGCGCTTAGCGTAGCGCCGACACGGCACGACACCCGCGTCGGATCCCCGCGACCCGGCGGACGGGCCGCTCAGGCCGTGCGCAGGACTACGGCGTTGCCGGACGGATCGCGCAGGCGGCGGGCGCCCGGGGAGAGCTCGTCGGCGGCCTCGGACGGGATGTCGTGATCGGCAGCACGGGCCAGGACGGCGTCGAGCGCGGAGACCTCCGGGAGTACGACCTCGTACTGGCGTAGCCCGATCGCTCCCGGCACCGGCGGCCCGGACCCGGCGCTGTTCCACGTGTTCAGGCCGACGTGGTGGTGGTAGCCGCCGGCCGAGACGAACAGCGCGCCCGGGTAACCGCGCACGGTCACATCGAAGCCGAGCACCCCGGAGTAAAAGCGCTCGGTGTCCTCGAGTTCTGAGACCTGCAGGTGCACGTGACCCATCGTCGTACCGGCCGGGACCTTGGGCTGGGGATCCTTGGCTGCGGCCAGCTCGCCGGCCACGTCGCGGAGGTCGAGCGCGAGCGTGTCCATCTGCAGCTGACCGTCGCGCTGGACCCAGTCCTCCCGTGGGCGGTCGCGGTAGATCTCAATCCCGTTGCCGTCCGGGTCTGAGAGGTACAGCGCCTCGGAGACAAGGTGATCGGACGCGCCGTCCAGCGGCCAGCGTGACGCCGAAAGGCGGGCCAGCGCGAAGGCCAGATCGAGGCGGGTGGGGAGAAGCATGGCGAGGTGAAACAACCCGGTGGCCCGCCGGTCAAGACGGGGCGCGGACGGAGCGCCGTGGAGCTGGATCAGGGACCGTCCGTCCTCGCCACTGAGCTCCAGGTCGCCGTCCTCGCGCTCGCGCGCGCGGAGTCCCACGACCTGCTCATAGAAGGCGCGCGAGCCGTCGAGGTCCGAGACGGTGAGATGGACGGCGCCCATCGAGGTCCGCGGATCGATCGAGGGCACGGAGGTGACGTGCGTGGGTGTCGGCACTGGCATTGGAGACTACGCCGCTGCGTACTGGCGGCAATGGGCGACGAGGCTGTCGACGAGCTCGGCCAGGCGTTCGCGGGTCGCTTCGTCGACCAGGTGGCCATCCTCGTCAAACAGCTGAGCGGCCCCGGCGACCGGCAACTCCATGTTCAGGACTCGCGCTCCGGCGAGGGCAAGCGCCTTGCTCAGGTGGTCCTGCGCCCACATGGCTCCATAGTCGGTGACGCTGGCGCCGATGGCCGCGACCGGCTTGCCCCACAGGGAAGCATCCAGCCCTTGGGGGCGCGAAGCCCAGTCGACGACCTGCTTGACCTGACCCGGCATGGTCGTGTTGTACTCCGGCGTGGCGAACAGGACTGCGTCGGCGTCGGCGATCGCCGTCCGCAAACGGACGACCTCGGGAGGCGGGTCATCGGTGTCCCGATCCTCGTTGTAGGGCGGCAGCGCCTCGAGGTTGTCATAGAGCTCGAAACCGACCCCCTCAGGGGCCAGACTGGCCGCAGCCTGCAGCAGCGCCGTGTTGTACGACGCGGCCCGCAGGCTGCCGGAAATGGCCAGGATCCGCACTTACGCGGCAGCCTTGACCGCGGAGACCGAGATGAGCAACTTGACGTCGTTGGCGAGCAGGACGTTGCCGTTGGGCAGCGTCTGGTTCCACTTGAGGTCAAACTCGCGGCGGTCGATCTTGCCCTCGAGCTCAAGACCGATGCGCTCGTTGCCCCACGGGTCCTCGCCGCCCTCCGAGACGGCGCCGATCAGCTCGATCGACTTTGTGACGCCCTTGATGGTGATGTCGCCGGTGAGGCGGATCTGGCCGTGGCCGTCGACCTCGGGGCTCTGCGAGGTGAAGGTGATCTGTGGGTGCTGAGCGACGTCGAAGAACTCGGGGCTCTTCAGGTGCCCGTCGCGGTTCTCCTCGTTGGTGTCGATGCTGTCGACGGCGACGCTTCCCTTCAGCACGACGCTCCCATCGGTGGACTCGACGGTGCCCTCGAACTGGTGAAAGCTGCCGCGTACCGTGGCGATGCCCATGTGGCGAACCTCGAAGCCGACGTTCGAGTGCGCCGGATCAACGTTGTAGCTGCCGGTCGGTATGTGTTCGGTGATGCTGGTGGCTGACAATGGATCTCTCCCGGGATATGGTTGACTACACAAGCAAAACCATAGCGGGTCTACTTGTGCAATCAAGTATTGATCGGTCAATCGTGTCAGCGAACCGACGGGACCGCCGGGCTCGACTTATCAATCACGTCCGCGAAGCGACAGCGCACGGGGGCCGTCGACAAAACCGCCGGCGCGCGGCCGGCGGCCGGGGTCTAGTCGACCGTGCAGCTCCCGCCGGGAGACGCTCCGGGCAGGCGGCTGAGGAGCTCGGCCAACTGGTCGATTTCCTCCGGGGAGAAGTGCTCGAGGAACAGGCGATGGATGCTGCGCACGTGGGAGCAGCCGGCCTCTCGCAATTTCGCGTAGCCGGCATCCGTGAGCTTGGCGTAGGAGACGCGGGCGTCACTGGGACACGCGACACGCTCGATCAGGCCGGCGTGAACGAGTCCGTCGACCAGACGCGTGATGCCCGAGCGGGTGAGCATCGTGCGCTCGGCCAGGGCGGACATGGCCAGCCGCTGGTCGGGTTCCTGGGCGAGGTAGAGCATGACCTCGTAGTCCCGGCTGGTGATGCCGTGGTCGGCCGCCAGCTCGGCATCGAGAACGCGCACGATGGACGCGTGACTCTGCAGATAGCTGCGCCATGCCTCCAGGGCGGCGCCCTCAAGTCGGCCCTCAGCAATCGTGTCCATAGCTACATCCTAGTTGACGGATCAACATTCTTTTTCGGCGATCGGTGCCGCCGCGGCCGGGCGCAGCATCCCATACTGCCCGGCTAGGCTGAGCAGGTAGATGCGCGAGATCGCCCCCGGGCTGTGGCATTGGACCGCGATTCATCCCAACATCGGTAAGGAGGTCAGCTCCTATTACCTAGTTGACGAGCGGGTGGCGCTCGATCCGCTGCTGCCGGCCGAGGGCGTCGAGTGGTTCGCCCACCGTCCGCCCGAGCACATCCTGCTCACCAACCGCCATCACGAACGCGACAGCTTCAAGCTTCACGCGGCGTTCGGGACGCAGGTGCACTGCATCAGCAACGGCGTGTACGCGATCGATGGGCCCGTGAGCCCCTTTGAGTTCGGTGACGAGCTGCCCGGCGGCATCGTTGCCTACGAGGTGGGCGTCATCTGCCCCGATGAGACCGCATTGCACCTTCCCGCTCAGCGTGCGCTGGCGTGCGCCGACGGTGTCGTGCGCTGGGACGGTATCGAGGGGCTGACCTTCGTTCCCGACCAGCTCATGGACGACGCGCCGCGGACGCGCGCCGGACTGGCCCAGGCCTACGAGCGGTTACTCAAGCTCGACTTCGATCTGCTGCTCCTCGCCCACGGAGCCCCCGTCGTGGGTGGCGCCCAGGCCGAGCTCTCCAGGTTTGTCGCGGCGGCCTGACCCGTCCCGATCACTGCGGTTAGACTCGATCTGGCGATGAGGCGGCGCGTGCTCTCCCGTCTGATGCGCATGGTCGCTGCGGCCGGCGTGACCGCCCTGGTCGGCGCCTGCGGGACCGCCGGAACGAGTAGCACCGTCAGCCATTCGCGTCCTGGCGCAGCGCGGGCCGCGCTCACCGTGAGCCCGTCGGCGGGCGCGCCGACGACGGTGTTCGAGCTGCGGTTCACCGCTCCCTCTGGCGCCCGGGTGAGCTCAGGGTCGGGTCGGTCCTTTGAGCTCGGGGTGAGCGGCCCCCAGAAGGCCGGATGTCTGGCCGCTCGGTCGGTGGCCGTACCCACGGCGGCGCCTGGGGTGGCCGTTGACATCGCCCTCGATCCGGCCAAGCTGGGCGGACGCTGGTGTGCGGGGTCCTTCACCGTGCGCGTCGACGAGGTGCAGCGGCCGGTCTGCTTGCCCGGGATGATGTGCCCCCAGTTCCTCCGCGTGATCAGGACGGTCGGCCGGACCAGCTTCCGCGTCGTGGCCGTGGCCTAGCGTCGGCGACCTCTCGCACGTCCCGATCCCGCGGGCGCTGTCCACGATGTGACGCTTCGGGCGCGAAGACGGGACTGAATGCGCACCGGCCGTTGACCCCACCGTATGTGAGCGTTAACAATGCCGCTCGCGCCATAGCGGCACGATCCAGCACAGGGCGTTCTCGTGCCGCAGACCAGGCGCCGAGCGAAGGAGGGAGACATGCAGTGGGCATTCCGCGCTCACCAGTGGCGGCTGGCGGCCGCCTTGGGTTCAGCGCTCGCAGTACTTGTCTGGCTTGGCCTCTCAATTGGTGTGACATCCACCGCGGCGAGATCACACGCGGCCAGACACCCGAGCATCACCAGCAAAGCCTGGGGCACGGCAAACGGACAGCCGGTGCGCCTGTGGACGTTGCGCAGCGGGCGTGGGATGACCGTTCACATCACCAACTACGGGGCGGTGCTGCAATCCATCTACGTCCCTGGCCGTCGCGGCTCGGTCGCTGACGTGGCGCTCGGGTTCCCGAGACTCAGCGACTACGTCAACGATTTCCAAAACCAGCCGTGGCCCACGGCCGGGGGGTCGGGCGACACCTACTTCGGCGCGGCCATTGGCCGCTACGCCAACCGCATCGCCCGCCACTCGTTCACCCTCAATGGCCAGACCTACAACCTGGTCGGCAACAACGGGCCCAACAACATCAACACGCTGCACGGGGGGCCGAACGCCTGGAACACGAAGGTGTGGTCGGCTCGCACCCGGGCGAGCCGGGGCCAGGTCTCGCTGATCCTGAGCTCTGTCGATCCGGACGGCTACAACGGCTTCCCGGGCCAGGTCACCGTGACGGTGACCTACACGGTCACATCAGGTAACGCGCTGCGTGTGCACTGGACGGCGACCACGACGAAGCCCACGGTCATCAACGTCACGCAGCACACGTACTTCAATCTCGCCGGCGAGGCGTCCGGGCCGGTCTACCGGCAGCTGCTCAAGCTCAACGCCAACAAGTTCACCCCGACCGACCCCACCCTGATCCCGACCGGCCAGTTCGTATCCGTGGCAGGCACCCCGTTTGACTTTCGTCGTCTGCACGCCATCGGCAAGTACATCCTCCGGGCAAACCTGCCTTGGGGCGGTCAGCTGACCACGGCGCATGGCTACGACCACAACTGGATCCTCAAGGGCCGTGCGGGCAAGATGAAGCTCGCCGCCGTGGCCATTGATCCGGCCAGCGGCCGCGAGGTGATCGCCTCCACCACGGAGCCGGGCATCCAGGTCTACACGGGGAACTTCCTGGTCGGCGACTTGGTGGGCACCACCGGTCACGTCTACCGGCAGACCTCAGCCTTCACGCTCGAGACCCAGCACTACCCCGACTCGCCCCACCACATCGGGCAGCCGGGCTGGCCGTCCGTCGTGCTCAACCCGGGGCATACGTTCACCTCGACCACCCTCTACCAATTCGCAGTGGCGCGGCGCTAGCTGCGCACACGGAGCGGTCGGGTCGCGGCTGTGCGGCCCGACCACCGCGCCCACCCGTTTGGCCAACCTCGAAGGAGGAGTGGACGATCCTGGGCTCGAACCAGTGACTCCGCCTTGTTGAGGCGGAAAGGGCTTCCGCAAGCAAATCGACCATGTCAGGGCGCTCCTGGCTTTCAGAGTCGGTTCGATTTTGGTGTCGAGCGTCGCGGCAGTCGCCAGAGCCGGCAGCGCCGCTTTCACTCACCGCGGGTGGCGGCCTCGAGCCCTGATCGGCGATGACCAGCGAGGACTTCAGCGACCGTGGTGCAGGGAAGCTCGGGGTAGAGGTTGTGGATCGCGACGGTGTCAAAGGCGAGGTCCTCTTGGTCCATTGCGAGCGCGGCGCGGGCCTGGCGGCCGAGCTGCGGCTTGACTCGTCCGACTGTGTTGGCCATTAGCCGTAGCATTGGTGACGGCACGTGTTTCGGTGGCGCTGTGCGTCCTGTGGCGTCCTGCACGGCTTGGGCGAGCTGGTTGAAGGTGAGGTTCGCGGGGCCGCCGATCTCGAGCGTTTCTCCCCGCATGGCTGGATCTATGACGGCGCGCTCGACCAGGGCGGCGACGTCACCGGCGGAGACGAAGTTGATCGGGTTCTGACCGTGCCCGAACACGAGTGGTCGGCCGGAGCGCGCGGCGGTCCGCTCGAGTAACTCGATCCACAGCTCGAGGAACGCGGTCGCGCGCACGATCGTGCACGTAACTTCGCTTGCGGCGGCCCGCTGCTCAGCGGCATATTTCATGCGAAACAGCTCCATCGGACTGTCAGCGGCGGCGCCGACGGTGGAGATCAGCACGAACTGGGCGCCAGTGATTTGGGCTGCGGCGATCAGGTTGGAATTGCCGTCGCGGTCGACTGCGGTCAGCGAGTCGCGGGCGGGTTGGTTGAACCCATGCACGGCGGACACGACGGTGTCAACCCCGGCGACCGCCGCCTGAAGGCTCTGGCGATCGCGCACGTCGCCGCTCGTCACTGTGATCTGAGCGCCGGCGAGATGCTCGGCGCGGGCTGGATCGCGGGTGAGGATGCGGACCTGGTGTCCGCGGCCAGCCAGGCGCTTGACGAGAAGGGTGCCGAGTCTGCCGGTGCCGCCGGCGATGAGGATCATGCGGGGGTGCCGGGCCTGACCTGCTGCTGGACCGCGTGATCGACGGTGCCGGCGCCCATCTGGACGGGCTCGAGGTAGAAGCGAGCCCAGGCGGCAAGACCGTCCGCGACCCCGAAGATGATCACCCCGCGCATTAGATGCGGCGTGCCGTCGGGTCGCGTTCCGCGATGCTCCCACTCGCTCCACACCGTGTCCCCGTCGACCGTGCAGCCCAGGACCTCGCAGGTCAGGTCGGGAATTGCCGCGAAGATCTGCGACCAGTTGACGCGGACCTGATCTCGACCGGTGAACCCGCGCTCGGGATGAGCCGGGGTCTCGTTGCGGTAGTCAGCGGCGAAGCACGCGACCACCGTTTCGAGGTCGTGCTCATTGGTGGCCCGCTCGAGCCGCTGCACGACCGTCGCTGGCCCGGCCTGAGTGTGTGTCTCGTCCATCGCGTGTTTGCCTTCCCCTCGATAGGATCTAGTAGACTGGAACCGATCTAGCACTATGGACCCAAAACGATCTAATGTCAAACCAAAGCGCCCCTACGACTCGGTTCGGCGCCGCGAGCAGGCCCGTCAGACCCGCGAGGTGATTCTCGGCGTCGCGCGGCGTCGGTTCCTACGCGATGGGTTCGCGCCCACTACGATCGCCGCGATCGCCCGCGAGGCCCGCGTGTCGGTGGACACGATCTACAAGGCCTTCGGAGGCAAGCCGGGGCTGGTCAACGCGATCTGCCAGGAAGCGCTGACCGGCGAGGGACCTGTGCCCGCCGAGGTCCGATCAGATGCGATGCAGGCCCACGAGCGCGACCCTCGCCAGATCATCCGGGGCTGGGGCAAGCTCACCACCGAGGTCGCTCCGCGGATCACTCCGGTCCTGCTGCTGGTGCGCGCGGCGGCGACAGCAGATCCCGAGATGGCACGACTCCGATCCCAGCTCGACGCGCAGCGGCTGGAGCGGATGACCAACAACGCGCGCAACCTCGCCAACACCGGCGGCCTGTACGGCGGGGTGACCGTCAAGCGCGCTGGGGAGATCATGTGGACCTACAGTTCACCTGAGCTCTACGAGCTGCTGGTCCTCACCCGCGGCTGGCCGCTCGAGCAGTACGGCACGTTCATCGCCGAGGCGATGATCGCCGCCCTGCTGGGGCCCGAGAGCACCACCGAGCGTGCCGGGAGCCCGGGCTGACGCTCCTTGCCTCGCATGGCCCATTCCGAGCGGCATTCGGAAATCTCAGACTGGGACGCCGACGCGCAGGTCGGGCGCCGGGGCGCCGAGCTGGCGCGCCAACCGCAACGTGTCCCACACATGCCACAGGTCGGTCAGGAGACCCTCCTGGTCGTAGCGGAAGAAGTGCATGTGCGCGACCTCGATCCGCGCGCCGGTCACCGGCAGGGCCGCCATCGGCCCGAGGTTCAGCGGCGCCCGGTGGGTCCCGGTCATGGTCGATCGGCAGGCCACGATGTCGCCCTCGGACAAAATCTCGTGGACCTCGAAGCGCAGGTCGGGAAACGCGGCGCGCAGCGTCGCGATCACGGTCTTGAGATGGGCGACGAAGTCTGTGCCTGCCGGCTCCTGGTGATCGACCGCTCCGGGGGCGGTCGCCTGCTCAACCTGGTCGAGCTCGCCCTGGTTGAACATCCGCTCGAATCCGTCGAGCGTCACTGCCTTGAGCTCTTCGGTGGTCATCCCCATCCTCCTGTAGAATTACATTCTAGTGTTTAGTACACTATGCTACCGCTGATGTCTCCTGTCAAGACGAGACAGCAGATCGCCGCCGAGGAAACGCAACGAGTCATCGTCCAGGCCGCCTCGAAGCTATTTTTCGCGGGCGGCTATCACGCCACCTCGATCGCTCAGATCGCTGCCCAGGCCGGGGTGGCGGTGCAGACGATCTACAACTCGATCGGCGCCAAGCGCGATGTCCTCTCGCGCGTGCTGGACTTCGCCGCTGCCGGTGAGCGCGCCCCCGTGCCGGTGCCGCAGTTCATGCGCGAGCAAGCCGAGCGCGAAGCCGATCCGGTCGAGATAATCGGACAGCTTGTCGACTTCTGGCAGGGCGCTCTACCCCGCACCGCACCCGTATTTAAGATCCTGCGCGAAGCCGCCGCGATCGACCCCGACGCTGCCGCCCTGGACCGCGACCGTGCCGCGCAACGACTACACAACTACACCATCGCCGCGCAACTACTCGACCAGCACGGCGCCCTGCGCGACGGACTGACCATCGACCAAGCCGCCGCGACCATTTTCACCGTCGGCCATCCCGAGACCTACCGGACGCTCGTCCACGACGGGACCTGGGACAACCCACGCTGGGCGACATGGGCGCGCACCACACTCGAGGCTGCGCTGCTCCAGCCCTGATCCTAAACCTCTGGAGGATCACCACCTCGTCGAAAACCACCAGCCCGAGCAGCCCGCTCGACCCGCCGGAACCCGCCCAGGCATATGAGTCCTGGCGCCGATTGGCCTGGAGCCACCGATGGGCGTGCTGCGCGCGACGTTCGATTCGGCCACAAGGAGAAGCGATCGGCCTGGCGTAATCTCGGTCCGACGATCACTCGGTATCACGAGAGGCCCACATCGCATGCCTGACGAACAGCAACTGCTCAACCTGATCGCCAACAACAACCAGGGCATTCTCGCCGCCGTGACCCGCGGCGGGTATCCGCACCTCACAAACGTCTTCTATGTCTGGAATCCGGCGCAGCGAACGGCAAGAGTCTCCACGACGGCTGAGCGCGTGAAAGCTCGGATCCTGAGACGTGACCCGCATGCGGCGCTGCACGTCCCGGGATCGCATTTCTGGTCCTATGCGGTCGCGGAGTGTGACGCGATCGTCTCAGACGTCGCGACTTCGCCCGGCGACGAGACGTGTCGGGAGTTGCTTGAGGTCCACTCGACGTTCTACCCCAGCATCACGGACGAGGCCGCGTTCTTTGCGCAGATGATCGAGGCCCAACGTCTCATCGTGCGGCTGGAGGTCAAGCGGCTCTACGGCGTGCTTCTCGACAATCCGCCCGGCACCTGAACTCGATCGGTCGGTCTAGCTCTGCGCGGACGTCGGCACGGTCGCCGCGTGGTGATAGGAGTCGCTCGCTTCACGAGCCCGTTCGCCGTGCGGCTCGCGCGCAGCGGGCGAACGCGTCCGCAACGCTGGGCTGGTCGCTATCCGGCCAGATTCACGACGCGGGGTCGTGCGGAATCCTCGAACGAAGGCGCGCTTGCGCCCCACGGCCGAACCGCTGGTGGTCGTCCATTGCGACAGCCGCGTCCGGTGGCTTGCTCGCTGTTTTCTGTCGCTAAGCAGCAGCCCGGAAGACGCGACGCTTGCCGGCGCTTACCACCGCGTCGGGTTGGTTGCCAAGGCCTCGGAGCGGAGGTTCGCGTCCCGCTCGACGCGCTGACCGCCGTGCTTCGCGGGAGTGACGATCGACGGCGACCGGACCTCGGACCCGGGGCACGCGGGCGGCTCGATGGCGGGTGCCCGGGCAACCGTCGACACCGCTGGCCAACTGTCACGCCGGATCACCGCGACACGACTCGTGCTGACCGGCCCGGTGGCGCTCCCTTGGCGCAAGAAGCGCGCCGAGCGCGAGCTCTACTTGCTGGTCGAGGGTGTCGGCTGGGGGATCTCCGTCCCAGCGGACGAAGATGGGGCAAGACGCTCGCGCATTCGCGGCTAGGGTAAAGCCTCGCTTCCGCGCAAGGCAGGCGCACGTCGGCTCAGCCTGCCGGGCGCCGCATGCTCGTCACCGGCGGGCACGCTCCGGCTTGCGAAACGCTGGTCACAACGAATCCCTGGCGCTCATAGAACGGCACAGTCCGCGGGTTCGGCGTTTCTAGGAACGTCGGCAGGTGATCCGCGTCCACTCGGGCCAGACACTGCTCTAGTAGCTCCGCTCCCAGGCCAGCCCCCTGCCGAGCACTGTCGACACCCAGCCATGGCAGGTACCAGTGCAGATCCTTGGGATGAGCGGCATCCATCTGCTCTAGCACCGAGAACGCGTCGGCCTGCTGCTCGGCGGGGACGGACTCGCTCAGGACCGCCACGATCGCATCAGCGTCTGCCTCAGCCCCCGGCGGCATCCAGATCGCCACCGCCGCAAAGTCCCCGGGGCTGAACACTGTTTGGCTCTCAAAGTCTCCGCTGCCGAACGCTGCCACGAACCGTGCGAATTGCGTCAGGTACTGCAGCGGCTCCGCGAAGAGCCATCGCTCAACCGGATCGGCAATAAACGCCGACACCAGAGTTGCGATGGCTTTGGCCTCGTCACGCTTGTCCACCGATGCGATCGTCGCTGGGTACACGCAGAGAATCCTATGGCCGGACTCAGTGCCCGAACCTGGGTTTCGCCATTTGCAGGTCCGCGACCACGGCCCCCGACAAGCTGGAGGACACTACCCTTCAACGCACCCGCGGCACCGAAGTTCCCCGCCCAGAGCCGGCGGTCTGACTGCTCCTTTCCACTCCGGCATGGGGAAAGCGGCAGTCGCGCCGAGGCTCCCCGAGCGGCGCCTATCCAGAAGCGGGCTTTCGTCCCGGGCGGCGGTCCAGATCGCTTCATGCGGGCCGGAGCCGCGCTAGTCGTCAGAACGCCGGGACCGTTTCTGGTTAAAGTGCGTCGACGGACCAGGGCCGGTCGGTTCGCCCCAAGCGACCAAGGAAGAGACATGAAGCTTCGCGTCACTCCTGTCGGCGCAGTGGTCCTGGTGCTGGCTGTGGTGGGGCTCGCCCTGTTCTTGTTCGCGTCCGGGACCGTCGCTGGGGTTGGGTTGCTTCTCATGGTGCTGGCTGTTGCGTTCGTCGCCGCCGATCAGTTGCCAGCCGGTCTTTCCGGCGGCTGGGTCTTAGGCAAAGGCAGGCGCCGGCACGATGACCAGATAACGCCGGAGCCAGCACGATTCCGAGGCGTGACAAGCCCATGGTTATGCGAGGCCCCCGCCGCGCTTGAGCGCTACTTCCTGCTGTCGGGAGCGGCGGCAGGGGGCGCCGGCTTGAGCGACCCGGGATCCCAGGGAGGCGTGGGATCGGCATAATGCCCGGGCCCGCACTCACAGCACGTCCAACAGAGGTCACGGTGTCACGGTTCTTATCTAGTAAGCGGGTCAACCGGCATGCCGTGATCCGATATGTGGGTCAGCATCATCTGGCCCTCTTAGCGCTGTTCGTCGCGCTCGGCGGCACGTCATATGCAGCGGTGTCGTTGCCCGCCAACAGTGTCGGCACGCGCCAGATCCACAACCACGCAGTGACCCTGAGCAAGATCAGCACCAGCGCGCGCACGGCGCTCACGGGCCATCAGGGCACGCGCGGACCCCAAGGCCCAGTGGGGCCAACCGGACCCCGAGGCGTTCCGGGGTCGATCGACACATCCAACTTTTACACCAAGAGCGCCAGTGATAGCCGGTATCTGCAGCTCGGGCAGGCTGGCAGCGGCCAAGGCGCCGTCGGCTTCTCGGGCTACGGGGACGGCCCAATGACGGTCCTGCGGCAAGTGACCGTTGCGGTCGGTCCTACCGCCCGACACGCTTTCATCGAGGCCGACGCGGACATTTGGTCGGCTGCCGGCGCGACGTGCGACGGGTTTTTAGAGCTCTCATGGGGCGGCAATGCGCAGAGCACCACCAACGCCAGTGCCACCGCTCCCGTGAATGGGGCTGTCAACGGGAAGGCTTCGCTGACGACCTCGGCGCTGCCCCTCCTCCCGCCCGGCTCCCAGGTCGTTCAGCTCTTGGGAGCGACGGGTGCCTCTGGCTGTATCGGCCTTCAAGACTCCCGGCTCAACGTCGTCCTGCTCAACCAGTGACATCGGAGATACTGGATCGGCGTCGCGCACGAGGGTCGTCGGGTTCGTCGCTCTGCCACTCTGGCCCGGGATTGTGCACGCTCCTCGCGTCGGTTCGCCTGAGGCTCGCCACCGGCGCTGGCCCGGGTTAGGGATATCTCTCGATCGATTCTCTGTTGATCTGTTGACCGCATGAGGCTCCTTTCGCTCATGCCGACACAGAACGCCGGACACTCCCGTGACGACGGTCTTAACGCCGGACGGCTTGGTTTCGCTTCGTTCCCCGGAGGGCCTGCAGCAGTAGCAGCGAGCCCGTGCCCGCTGGGGCGACAAACGAGAAGTATCGCGCAGCGCAGGGTCCTCATATTTGATGATGGAACGCACATCGCGAAAGCGACGCTGATGAGCTGGGGCCAAGCCGACCGGCCACGCGGCTGCGTATACGATCCGCAGCAATGTCCGGTCCGCTGCGATCGAGGATTGGCGTGGCTTCCGCATTCGTCGTGCTGCTTCTCGCCGCCGGCGCGGCAGGATGGGCTATCGGCCACTCTGGGAAGACCAGCCCTGTGTTCAAAGTTGAGCCTGGCCTCGTGTATGCGACGCCGTCGGAGGGCACCGCGTACCTTGGAGCCAACCAGCCGCTCAACCGGCAGCCGAGAGGCATCGCTTACTCCTTTCCGCCAGGCATCAAATGGATCGACGCGAACGGGTCGATCAACGATGGCGGACGCCCCGCATGCATTCGCTACTACCGCGCGGTGCGGGTCAAGAAGATGGAGGCTGTCATCTATCCATATCCCGACGGCGGCGGTTTCTCAGGAACCGTTGTCTGGGTCCAATGCTGATCCAAATCTGGCGCTCCCTCTTTAGCTTCCAGCCGACCCAGCCGTCTCGTAGGGCAGTCCAATCTGGCCGCGGCTTCTGCTTCGGAACCTCGATATTCGGAAGCAGCAGTCCCGCTGGTTCTCCTGAGCGGGGCGACCAGCCGGCAGCGAACTTCTGTCGTACGAAAGCCTCGCACTGAGCCGGCTCGTCGGGCTCAAGTGTTGGTCTTTGATCGGCGTCCGCGCCGGCCCAGAACATGAGGCTCGGCTCGTGATACCAGCGGTGCGTGATGCCGAGCAGACGCATACCGAGCTTCGCGCACACCCTCGACGATCGCCGGTTTTCCAGGTGAGTCACGGCCCAGATCTCCGTCAGACCGAGAGCGAATCCGTGCGCCAGCAGGGCGCGAGCTGCGTCGGTCGCCAGCCCACGGCCCCAGCTGTCAGGATGCAGGTGCCATCCGATCTCGATCTCGCCTGCGCCATGGGGCAGCGGCTTGAGCAGCACCGTGCCCGCAGGGACACCGGTCGAGCGTTCAATGACTGCCCAGGAACCGAACCGGGGGTCGTCGGCAAGCCGGTCCGAGATGCGCTCGATCAATCGGACCGCCTCGGTTCGGTCGACCATGGGTTGCCCGCCTATCCATCGCGCCACCTCCATCCTGCGATGCATGTCAAAGAACCGGTCAGCCTCATCGACGCCCCACGGGCGCAAGACAACCCGATCGGTTTCCGCAATCACGTTACGCTCAGCCACCGACGCGATGCTAGGCATACCGTCACGCTCCCCGCTTGGCGGGACCGGTTCACCGAGACTTCCCGACTCACGCACCAGCGGCGGCGTCGCGGGCTCCGCTGCCCCCCAAGATGACTTCTGCTCCTCCTCGGCCATCGCTAAATGCAGCAGTCCCAGCTCGTGGCTGAGTCGGTGACCATGGGGAAGCCGGAGCACGGCGATGACGTTGGCCAACCGCCCCTGGGAGCCAGATTGACTCGAATCGATCCCCGCCAGGTCGCGATGGATGGCCACCGCGCGATCCATCTCGCCACGCGCGGTATCAGCGGCGCTCTAGTCGTCGGCGTCTGAGTCGATCAAGATCTGCCGGAGGTACCGGTCGGGCGCGTCGAGGAAGCCGCGCATCTGCCGCACGGCCTGAAGATCGTCATAGACGGCGCGGTTGATGCCTTCCTCGTCGAGCTCATAAATCTGGGCGGCCGGTGCCGCGAGCAGAACCGGCGAGTGGGTAGCGATCACGAATTGGGCGCCGGAGTCGGCGGCGCGGGTCACGATCGCGAGCAGCGCGAGCGCCCCGGTGACCGACAGTGCGGCTTCGGGCTCGTCGAGCAGGTAGAGACCGTCGGCCCCGAATCGATTGGCGGCCAGCGCCAGGAAGGACTCGCCGTGCGACTGCGCGTGGAGCGGAACGTCGCCATATAACGAAAGATCAGGAGCGAACCGGTCGTCGCTGTCGACGAACTCGGCGACGTTAAAGAAACTCTCGGCGCGGAGGAAGTAACCGTTTCGCGGCTTGGTGGCGCTGAGCACCGGCGCCAGCAGCGGCACGTCCTGATCATCGACGACGTTGCGAGGCACGGCCGGCAGGTCGCCGAGGCGAGACAGCTCACCGCCGTGCTGCGCGAAGCCGATCGCCGCTGCGATGGCCTCAACAATCGTTGACTTGCCGGTCCCGTTCTCGCCAGCCAGCAGCGTCACCGACTTCCCGAGGTTCAGCTGCTCGATGGTCGCGACTGCGGGAATGCTGAACGGGAACTCGTCGCCCCAGTTCAAGCGCTGAAACCCGAGCATGTACGGGCCTGGCCCGAACCGTCGCTGATCCTTCCATTTCGCCACCCGACAACGGTAACTACCAGCGTCAGTTCCAGGTGACCGCCAACGGCGAGGTGCTCGGGACATCTGGACGGTCTGTCGCTCCTGCACACCGCGAGACCGGTGCTATCACGCAAACTCAAAACTCTCGCCGGGCCGTAACCGAGGAGAGTCACTGCTGCTTTTCGCGGCATGAAAATGCTTCTTGGAGGGTCTGTCTGGGTTCGGGCCTACGGTCCGGTGATCCGGGACAGGGGCCTTGTTTGGGAGAACGCAGACGGGTAGGCCGTTTTTGGCAATGGGCTTCGAGCCCGGGCTTTTTCGTTTGGCCGCCCCTGCGACTCGCCTGGATTGAGCGGTTGAGCTCGTATCGGTCTGTGTCGTTTTCCCGCTGGTTCTCCCACCTTCTGTTAACCACTGTCGGTGTGGAGGTGAACGATGGCGTTGGTGAGGTGGGTTGGCCGAGTCGGCCTAGACGTGCACCGCGATTTCTGTGTGGTAGCGATCTGCGAGGACGCGAAGGTCCGCTCTGGCGGTCGAGTCCCGAGCACGCCTGAGGGTCTCGGGGCACTGAAGGAGAGTCTGCTGCCGTCCGATCGGGTGGCGTTGGAGGTGACGGGCAGCTGCTGGGAGGTCGCGCAGATCCTCGAACCGCACGTGCAGCGGGTGATCGTGGTCAGCCCGGATGAACACCGGCATCTCAAGCGCCGGCGAAGACCGACAAGCTTGACTCCCGCACCCTGGCGAGCTCGTCGTGGCGAGGTGAGCTTGACGCGGTGTGGGTGCCCGATGAGCGCCGGCGCGTGTTGCGCCGCCGGTTCGCGCGCCGTGAACAGCTTCTGCGTGCGGGAACGCGGGCAAAGAACGAGATCCAAGCGACGCTGGCGCGCCGGCCGGTGGCCAAGCCGCCGTTCGCTGACCTGTTCGGAGTCACCGGCCGCCGGTGGCTGGCTGAGCTTGAGCTGCCCATCGAGGAGCGCGAGTCCGTCGACGCAGGCCTGCGACAGATCACGTTCCTGGACTCAGGGACCGCCGCGGTCGACCGGCTGATCGCCCGCCAGGCCTTGGCCTGGCCGGAGATCCGGCGGTTGATGACCGTGCCGGGCGTGAACCTGATCTGCGCGGCGACATTCCTGGCCGCGGTCGGCGAGCCGTCTCGGTTTCTCTCCAACCGCAAGCTGGTCGCCTACCTCGGGCTAGATCCCAAGGTGCATCAGTCCGGCGAGACACCGGCGCGGTCACGCCGGATCTCCAAACGCGGGTCAGCGTCGGTGCGGTGGGCGCTGCTCGAAGCGGCATGGAGTGTCGTCAAACAGCCCGGCCCGGTGCGCGCGTTCTACGAGCGCCCGCGCCCGGCGGGGTCACGGCAACGCGATTGTCGCGACCGCCCGCAAACTCGCGGTCCTGTTCTGGTGCATGCTCACCCGCTCAGAGGATTACGCCCACCAACCTCCGGCGCTGACCAAGAAGAAGCTCCGTCAGCTCGAGCCGACCGCCGGCGCCCCAGCGCGCACCAAGGCCGCCGCTGGGATCTGGAGCACCAACCGCGCGATCCTGCACACCGAACGCGCCCTCGCCGAGCAAGCCGAGGTGTCCTACCAGCGATGGTCAAAGACCAACAAGCCGGAGCACCCAAAAAAGTGGGCGCGAGCGCGACACCGGAGCGCGCATAGTTAAGTCACTCAAAGAGGACAAGCCGCGCGGCAGACCAGGCTCCTGACGTCTGCACTTCGCTACGTCGGTCACCCGCGCCCACCCGAAAATCTACGCCCCGGCTACGAGCGCCGCAACCCCCGGCGCCGACCCAGGCTGCGCAAACTCGATGGAAAACGACGGCCACTGGGTCCCCCGCGGTCCCAAGCCAGCCCACAGGACGCGATCTCACCCCCGCGCCGGCGGCCCCGGCGACCGAGCCCACCCCGAAAACATCTGCCCGAACCCTTGCCTTTCATCGGTCGCCGAATGCCGGGCTCACGAACTGCTTCGCCAGCCGTCCTGCGTAGGTAGCCCGGCAAGTCTGCACGGCTTCGATCTTGCCGTCGCCGTCGATGGCCGCCGGTGCTGTCTCGGGGAGTTCGGCGCGTCTCCGCCTCGAGGCGGTCTTCGGCGCTGGCGATATGCTTCCCCGGGCTGTCGGGCGGCCGCTGTCCGCACGAGAGCGGCCGGGCGGTCGGGAGCCTGCAGCGCTGCGCATCGGAGTACACCCGCGCCGCTGACCACACTGGTGACCGGCGATGGGTCGTTGCTCGACGTCCGCTTCTTAGGTGGCGGTACGCCGCAACATCTCGACGACGAGGAAGGCCAGCTCCAGCGCCTGCTGAGGATTCAACCGGGGGTCGCACACGGTGTCGTACCGGGAGGCGAGCTGGCTGTGGGAGATCATCTGCGCACCACCGAGGCACTCCGTGACCTCCTCGCCTGTGTGCTCGACGTGAATACCACCCGGATGCGTACCGATTCGTCGATGGACCTCGAAGAAACCCTCGACCTCGTCCATGATGCGGTCGAAACGCCGCGTCTTATGACCGCTCGGCGACTCTTCCGTGTTGCCGTGCATCGGATCGCACTGCCACACCACGCGATGACCGGACCGGGTCACGGCGTCGACGATCGGCGGCAACGTGTCGCGGACCGCACCGTTGCCCATCCGTGCCACGAGCGTCACACGGCCGTCTACACGGCGGGGATCGAGCCGCTCCACGAGCTCGACGGCCTCCTCGGGCGTGATGCTAGGACCGATCTTGACGCCGATCGGGTTTGCGACGAGTGCTCCCAGGGCCACGTGGGCGCCATCGAGCTGCCGCGTGCGGTTGCCGATCCATAGCTGATGCGCCGAGAGCAGGAAGAGCCGATCACCCTCGGGTCGCAGCAGTGAACGCTCGTAGTCAAGCACGAGCATCTCGTGACTTGCGAACAGCTCGACCGTGCGCAGTGAGCTGTCGTCGACACCACACGCGGACATGAACCGCAAGCTACGGTCGATCTCGGTGGCGACCCGCTCGTAACGCTCGCCGGCGCTCGAGTTACGCACGAAATCCATATTCCACTCGTGCAACCGGTGCAGATCCGCGAGCCCGGCACCGGTGATCGCGCGCGCCAGGTTCATCGCGGCCGCCGCATTGGCGTAGGCGCGGACGAGCCGGCCCGGATCCGGTCGCCGGGCCTCCTCGGTCGCTTCGAGCCCGTGAACCATGTCCCCGCGATAGGACGGAAGGCCGGCGGCGTCGGTGTTCGAACTCCGTGGCTTGGCGTACTGGCCGGCAACCCGTCCGAGCTTGACAACGGGCATCGACGTCCCGTACGTCAACACGACCGCCATCTGCAGCAGCGTCCGGATCGTGCCGCGCAGATGCGCCTCGGTGTTGTCGACAAACGTCTCCGCGCAATCCCCACCCTGAAGCAGAAACGCCTCACCGCGGGCGACTGCTCCAAGTCCACCCTGAAGCGCGTCGACCTCCGAGGAGACCGCGATCGGCGGCACAGCCTCCAGCACCCCCCGCACCCGCGCCAGGTAGTCGGCGTCAGGCCACGCCGGCTGCTGCGCCGCCGGCCGCGCCAGCGCGTCGGCAACCGCCGCCGACAGCGGACCCGGCAACGGCGAGACCACGGGACCAGCAGCCACCGGCACGTCAATCGTCCAACCCATCCGCCG
>JAXDGI010000015.1:0-19670 GCA_034665145.1 Solirubrobacteraceae bacterium | reverse complement strand
TTTACCCCGAACCAGTATCTCGACGCCTACGGCTACTCGCCGCTGCACGCGCTCGGCATCAACGGCCAGGGCGAGCGCGTGTCGCTGATCGAGATCGACGGCTTCCGCTACTCGGACGTGCGCACCTTTGCCAACTGCTTCGGATTGCCGATCCCGGCCATCAACGGCTTCGGGGTCAACATCAAGCATCCGCTGACGCCGATCGGCGAGACCGAGCTCGACCTGCAGGTGATGGACGCCGCCGCGCCCCAGTTGAAGGCGATCGACGTCTACGAATCCCGCGCCCGGCCGGCCGACGTGTTGGAGTCGCTGACCGCGCCGCTGCAGAACCGTGGCCGGGTACCGGACGTTATCTCGGTGTCGCTCGGGGTCTGCGAGCCGGCCCTGGCGTTGGCCGTCGGCCGCAGCGGTCTGCGCGCCGTCGAGGCCGCGCTGGCCCTCGAGACCGCCTCGGGGATCTCGGTCCTGGCCGCCAGCGGCGACGCCGGCTCGTCCTCGTGCATCGTCGGCAGCGGTCCGCTGCCGCTGAAGGCACTCAGCTTCCCGGCCTCCTCGCCGTATGTGACCGGCGTGGGCGGCACCAACTTCGTGCTCGGCAGTGCCAACCAGATCCAGTCCGAGGCCGTGTGGAACGACGCGCCCTACGACCTGTCGGCCGGCGGTGGCGGCACCAGCGTGCTCTTCCGGCGCCCGGGTTATCAGAACGGCTTTGTCTCCCAGAGACACCGCAACGTCCCCGATGTGTCGCTGCTCGCCGACCTGCTTCCGGGCTACAACATCTTCTGCTCGGTGAAGGCCTGCCAGGGGTACGGCACCGGCTGGGTGGCGGTCGGGGGTACGAGCGCCTCCTCGCCCCTGTTCGCAGGCGGGCTGGCCCTGGTCGACCAGCTGTTGCGCCAGAACGGCAAGCAGAGCCTCGGGCTGGCCAACTCGCTGCTCTACAGGATCCAGCGCCGCTACGCCTCGGCGGGCGTCTTCTCCGACATCCAGAGCGGCAACAACGACCTCGGGGCCTATCTGCCCGGCGGCAACGGCCGTCCCCTGGGCTGCTGCTCCGCCGGCCCCGGCTACGACCGCGCCTCCGGGCTGGGGAGCCCCAACCTGGCCAAGCTGGCCACGCTTGCTCTCAATCTCCAGCCTCCGATCGCCCAGGCGGGGATTTCCGTGCCACCGCAACGGCCGGTCCTACGCCGCCATCTCATCGTGCGCGCGACGTGCTCGCGCCGTTGCCTTCTCGCCGTCAACGCGACCGTGACGATCGCCGGCGAGCGCTCGATGCACGTGGGGGCACCGCGTCAGCTGTTGCGAAGGCGCGGCCGGCGCACCTTCAAGCTCACCTTCTCAGCCGGCCAGCTTCGCCGGCTGCACAGTGCGCTTCACGGCCACCGCCGCATCGAGGCCAGCATCGTCGGCGAAATCGTCGATCCCGGTGGCGCCGTCGAGGCCACCAGCCACACGCACACGGTTCGCATCCGGCACTAGCTTGCCGCCCGGGAAGCCCGGAGCGGCGACACGGGCGTCGGTCGCCAAACGGCTCGCTGCCCGAATCCCTTGTACATCCGGGATATCGATGCGATAATCTTAGTCGTAGAGACTGAGATTTAGAACCTTCAGACCGGAACCGTACGCCTATGCAACCAGACCGCTTCACGATCAAGTCCCAGGAGGCGCTCCAGGCGGCCCAGCAGCTGGCCGATGAGCGCCGCAATCCGCAGACCATGCCTGAGCACCTGCTCGCGGTGCTGCTCGAACAGGAGGGCGGGATCGTCGTCCCCGTGCTGCGCAAGCTCGGCGTCGAGCCCGCCAGCGTGCGGGCCGCGACCGGGCGTGCCCTCGACGCGCTGCCCAAGCTCACCACCTCCGGCGGACGCGAGGATCCCGCCGGCGGCTCGGGTGAGCTCACCCAGATCCTCCGCGCGGCCGAGACCGAGATGCGCGCGCTCAAGGACGAGTACATCTCCACCGAGCATCTGCTTGTCGCCCTGGCCGCCCATCCCGGCGGCGCCGGCGACGCGCTGCGCTCAGCGGGCGCCGACCGCGAGGCGCTGCTGAAAGCGCTCTCCGAGGTGCGGGGTTCACACCGGGTCACCGACGAGAGCCCGGAGGAAAAGTTTCAAGCCCTGGAGAAGTACGGGCGTGACCTGACCGAGGCTGCGGCCATGGGTCAGCTCGACCCGGTGATCGGTCGCGATGATGAGATTCGGCGCGTGATCCAGGTCCTCTCCCGGCGGACAAAGAACAACCCGGTGCTGATCGGAGAGCCCGGCGTCGGCAAGACAGCAATCGCCGAGGGTCTGGCGCAACGGATCGTCTCCGGCGACGTGCCCGAGGGTCTGCGCGACCGCCGTGTCGTCTCCCTCGATGTCGGCGCCCTGATTGCCGGCTCCAAGTACCGGGGGGAGTTTGAGGATCGGCTCAAGGCCGTGCTCAAGGAGATCGCCGACGCGCGCGGGACGGTGATTCTGTTCATCGACGAACTGCACACGATCGTCGGCGCCGGGGCGGCTGAGGGCGCCGTCGATGCGGCCAATCTGCTCAAGCCGATGCTGGCCAGGGGCGAGCTGCGCGCGGTCGGCGCCACGACGCTGGACGAGTACCGCAAGCACATCGAGAAGGACGCCGCGCTCGAGCGACGCTTCCAGCCCGTGTTCGTCGGCGAGCCGAGTGTGGGGGACACGATCGCCATCCTGCGCGGACTCAAGGAGCGCTATCAGGTGCACCACAAGGTCCGCATCCAGGACTCGGCCCTGGTCGCTGCGGCCACACTGAGTCAGCGCTACATCGCCGACCGCTTCCTGCCCGACAATGCCATTGATCTCGTCGACGAGGCCGCCTCGCGAATCCGGATGGAGATCGACTCCAAGCCGACCGAGATCGACGAGGTCGATCGTCACATCATGCAGCTGGAGATCGAGCTGCAGTCACTGGGCGATGATGACGACCCCGGCACGGCATCGCGCCGCGAGCAGCTCGAGCGCGCGCTGGCCGAGGAACGGGAGCGATCGGCGGCCATGCACGCTGAATGGCAGCGCGAAAAGGCGTCGGTCAGCGCCGTGGCCGAGATCCAGGAGAAGCTCGAGCAGGCGCGGACCGAGCTCGAGCGCGCCCAGCGCGAGGCCGATCTGGGTCGTGCCGCCGAGCTCCAGTACGGGACGATCCCAGAGCTGGAGAAGGCCCTGGCCACGGCCGAGTCGGTTGAGCAGGCCGCGGACAGCACCGCGACCCAGCCGCGCTTTCTCAAGGACGTCGTCGATGCCGAGGACGTGGCCGAGATCGTGGCCAAGTGGACCGGGGTGCCGGTCAGCCGGCTGATGGAGGGCGAGATCGAGAAGCTCGTACACATGGAGGCGCGCCTGCACCGGAGGGTCATCGGCCAGGACGAAGCCGTGACCGCGGTCGCGGCTGCCCTGCGCCGGTCGCGGGCCGGCTTGCAGGATCCCGACCGCCCGATCGGCACGTTCCTGTTCCTGGGCCCGACCGGCGTGGGCAAAACCGAGCTGGCCCGCGCCCTGGCCGAGTTCATGTTTGACACCTCGGAGGCGATGATTCGGATCGACATGTCCGAGTACATGGAGAAGCACTCCGTCTCCCGGCTTGTCGGCGCCCCACCCGGCTACGTCGGCTATGAGGAGGGGGGTCAGCTGACCGAAGCGGTCCGGCGCCGGCCTTACTCCGTTGTCCTGCTCGACGAGATTGAAAAGGCCCATCCCGACATCTTCAACGCCCTGCTGCAGGTCATGGACGATGGTCGTTTGACCGACGGCCAGGGCCGGACGGTCTCGTTCAAGAACGTCGTGCTCATCATGACCTCGAACATTCCCGGCGGACGCGCCGGCGTGGAGGCTCAGTTTCGGCCCGAGTTCATCAACCGGCTCGATGACATCGTCGAGTTCGCGCCCCTCAGCCGCGAGCAGATCGGGGAAATCGTCGATCTGCAGGTGGCCAGCGTGGTCCGCCGTGTGGCCCAACGCGAGATTCATATCGAGCTCACCGACGAAGCGCGTACGTTGCTGGGCAACCTCGGCTACGACCCGACCTACGGCGCCCGGCCGCTCAAGCGCGTGATCCAGAAGCGGCTCGTCGACCCGCTCGCGCTGGCCATGCTCGAGGGCCGGTTCGGTCCCGGAGACACCGTCATCGTCGGAGCGAGCGAGGGTGACTTGACGTTGACGCGCGCCGAGGCGATCACCCCGGTTTGAAGATAGGCTCCGGCGGGTTGAGCACGGTCGGCGAGGCTCGCCGCCGGCCGCCCGCCAGGGGCCGGACATCGGTTCACGGCCGGCCCGAGCGGGGAACAGACCACACCCACGAGAGGAGCGCCGCATGCCGACCTACATCATGCTGACCACCCTGACTCCCGACGGGGTGCAGACGATCAAGAACAACCCGGCCCGGATCCGCGAGGTCAACCGTGAGATCGAGCAGCTCGGAGCATCGGTCAAGGCGCAATGGGCGACGCTGGGCCGGTTCGACTTCGTCAACGTGATCGAGGCGCCGGATGAGCAGACCATCGCCCGCGTCTCTCTCGAGCTCAGCTCACGGGGTACGGGCCGGTACGAGACCTTGAGCGCGATTCCCATCGACGATTTCATCGGCGCAATTTGAACGTCCTCGTCCTTGGCGCGGGCGCGCGCGAGCACGCCCTCGTCCAGGCCCTGGCTCGCTCTTCGCGGCACCCGCGGGTCTACTGCGCGCCCGGCAACGCCGGCATTGCCGCCGAGGCGGCGGTCCCCGATCCGTCGCTGGACGCCGCTGACGGCCGGGCGGTGCTCGCGCTGGCGCAACGGCTGGACATCGACCTCGTCGTGATCGGCCCCGAAGGGCCGCTGGTGGCCGGCGTGGCCGACGTCCTGACGCAGGCCGGCATCGCGTGCTTTGGGCCTACCGCGGCCGCCGCGGAGCTCGAGGGCTCCAAGGCGTTCTGCAAGGAGATCATGGTCGCCGCGGGCGTGCCCACCGCCGCCTACTCGGTGGTCAGCGAGCCCGAGGCCGGCCTGGCGGCCATCACCGGCTACCCGACCGTGATCAAGGCCGACGGGCTGGCCGCGGGCAAGGGCGTGCTCATCGCCACCGACGAGGCCCAGGCCCGGCAGGCGCTGCACGCGTTGCTCGTGGAGCACCGCTACGGCACCGACCGGGTCGTGGTCGAGGAGTTCCTGGCCGGGGAGGAGCTCTCCCTACTGGCCGTCTGTGACGGCGAGAGCGCCCTGCCGCTGGCCTCCGCCCAGGACTACAAGCGCATCTTCGACGGCGACCGCGGACCCAACACCGGCGGTATGGGGTCCTACTCGCCGGTGCCGGCCGTCGACGAAGCGGCCGCCGCCGACATCTGCGCGACGGTGCACCAGCCGGTCCTCGATGAGCTGCGCCGGCGGGGGACGCCGTTCCACGGTGTCCTCTACGCCGGGCTGATGATGACCGGCGGGCGGGAATCGATTCCGAAGGTGCTGGAGTTCAACGTGCGCTTCGGCGATCCCGAGACGCAGGCCATCCTTCCCCGGCTGCAGACTGACCTGCTCGACATCCTCGAGGCGGCGGGACGGCCGGGTGGCCTGCGCAGCGTGGCCGTGAGCTGGGTGCCGGAGACAGCGGTCACGGTGGTGCTGGCCAGCGCCGGCTACCCGGAGTCCTCCTCGAGCGGTGATGAAATCACCGGACTCCAATCCATTCCGCCGGGCGTGTCCGTGACCCACGCCGGAACAGCCCGGGCCCCGAACGGCTCGGTGGTCACGGCCGGCGGCCGGGTGCTGAGCGTCACCGCGCTGGGGGTGGACGCCGCCGCCGCCCGCGCCGACGCTTATGCTGCTGCGGACATGATCGATTTCCAAGGTCGCCAGCTGCGTCGCGATATCGCCCTGAGGGCAGTCCGGTGAACGAGCGAGAGCCCGAACTGGCCCCGGCCGACGCCGAGCCCATCCGTCAGGCCGCACCCGCGGAGCCCGCCGAGCAACCCATCCAGACCATGTCCGAGACGGCGGCAGACATCGAGGACATCGAGACCGACGCGCCGCGCGTGGCCATCCTCATGGGCTCCAAGAGCGACCTGCCGGCGATGGAGAAGGCGGAGGAGGAACTCACGGCGCGGGGCATCAGCTCAGAGACCCGGGTGATGTCGGCCCACCGCGAGCCAGACACGGTGGCCGAGTACGCCAAGAACGCCAAGCTGCGCGGCCTGCGGGTGATCATCGCTGGGGCCGGCCTGTCGGCGGCGCTGCCCGGCGTGGTGGCTGCCCACACCGAGCTGCCGGTGATCGGCGTACCCCTCACCAGCCGGACCTCAGTCGCCGGGGGCCTGGACGCGCTGCTCTCGATCAGCCAGATGCCACCCGGCGTCCCGGTGGCCTGTGTGGGCGTCGACAACGCCCGCAACGCTGCCGTCCTGGCCGCTCGCATTCTCGGCGCCTAGCTAGAGCTTTCGCCGCCCCACACCGCGGCGGTGTGCCGGCGCCCGCTCGGACCCGGCCTACGCGGCCGGCGCGCACGGCGCCGGCTCGGCAGGATGGGTGAGGTCCTGGATGTACTGGGCGATGACCGCGGCAGCGGTACGCTGAAAACGGGGCGCCCGAAGTGGCCGCGTCTGGAGTTGTCTCTCGTTTCTCATAGAGTTCCTTCTGAGCTTCGTTGTACGATGAATGGCGTACAATAGCAAACGTTCGACGAGCGTCGTACAATCGGTACAAGATGTCAGTCACCACCGAACCGATCTCCCACCCCACGCGCAGTGAGCTGGAGCTAAGTGCCGTGCTCCACGCGCTGAGCGACCCGGTGCGCCTGATGATCGTTGCCGAGCTGGCCAAGAACCAGGGCGAGTACACCTGCGGGAGCTTTTCCCTGCCGGTGACCAAATCCACGTGCACGCATCACTTCAAGGTGCTGCGGGAGGCGGGCCTTATCCAGCAGCGCCAGCAGGGCACGTCGCGTCTCAATACGCTGCGCCGCGACGATCTCGAAGCGCGGTTTCCAGGACTGCTCCCGACGGTCCTTCAGGCTGTGCCGGACTCCGCTGCCGTCGCGGCCGTCACCGCGTAGGGCCGCCCATTCCTAGTTCGCGGTGATCCCCCGCTACACCCGAGCCGAGCTGGCTGCGGTCTGGTCTGACGAGGCCCGCTTCGAGGCCCTGCGCCAGGTTGAGGTTGCCGCCTGCGAGGAGATGGACGGACCGACGCCCGCGGATCTGGCGGCGATCCGCGCGGCGACCTTCACCGTGGAGGCGATCGACCAGCGCGAGAAGGTGACCGACCACGATGTGGCCGCGTTCGTGGACGTGCTCTCTGCCTCAGCCGGTCCGGCGGGACGCTGGATTCATTACGGACTCACCTCCAGCGACGTACTCGACACGGGGCTGGCCCTGCAACTGAAGCGCGTCGGCGAGATCGTGCTTCCCGACTCGCGCCGGCTGGTACATGCGCTGGCGATCCGGGCGCGCGAGCACGTCGACACCCTGTGCGTCGGTCGCACCCACGGTATCCACGCTGAGCCGACGACCTTTGGGATCAAGCTGGCCGGTTTCGCGTTCGAGGCGGCCCGCAACGCCGACCGGCTCGAGCGGGCCTTCGAGCAGGCCGCGGTCGGGGCCGTGTCCGGCGCGGTCGGGACGTATTCGGCCACCTCACCCGAGTTCGAGGCCCGTGTCCTGGAGCGCCTGGGACTGGCCGCCGAGCCGGTCTCCACCCAGGTCGTCGCGCGGGACCGTCATGCCGAGCTGCTCGGCGCCATCGCCCTCGCCGGGGCCGGCATGGAGCGGTTTGCCACCGAGCTGCGTCACCTCGCCCGGACCGAGGTGTCCGAGGTCCGCGAGCCGTTCGGGTCAGGCCAGAAGGGCTCGAGCGCGATGCCCCACAAGCGCAACCCGATCAAGTCCGAGCAGATCACCGGGCTGGCCCGCGTGTTGCGTGGCAACGCGCAGGCCGGACTGGAAGATGTGGCCCTCTGGCACGAGCGCGACATCTCCCACTCCTCCGTCGAGCGGGTCATCCTGCCCGACTCGACGATCCTGCTCGATCACCTCCAGCGACGGACGATCGCCTTGGTGGAGGGAATGGTGGTCGATCCGCCGCGGATGCGCGAGAACCTGGACCTGACCTGCGGCGCGCTGTTCTCCCAGCGTCTGCTCCTGGCCCTGGTCGGGCAGGGCAGCAGCCGCGATGAGGCCTACCGGATCGTCCAGCGTCTGGCCCAGCGAGCCCTTGACGAGCGCACCCCACTGCGCGAGCTCCTGGCCCAGGACCCGGCCGGCGCCGGCCTGGATCTCGATGCCGTGTTCGACTACGCCCCGTTCGTGGTGCATGCCGACGAGATCGTCGCTCGCCTGGACGTCGTCGCCGCCCCCGTCAGCGTGTAGACGCCGCTTTCCACGCTCTTTGCGGGCGGCCGGGCCGGCTCCGGGGCCCCGCCCCCCGAGCGAGGGTTGGTCGTCATAAGCAGCCGCTAGCATCGGCCGCAATGGCCACTCTCCAGGACCTCCCGCTGCTCGCCTCGGGCAAGGTGCGCGAGATCTACGACCTGGGCGAGGAGCTGCTGATCGTCGCCTCCGACCGCATCTCCACCTACGACGTCGTGCATCCCACGCCGATCCCCGACAAGGGCTCGGTGCTGACCGGGCTCTCGACGTTCTGGTTCGAGCGCACGGCCGAGATCCTGCCCAACCACTTCGTCTCGGTCACTGACGGCGTACCAGCCGAGGCCCGCGGACGGGGAATGGTGGTCAAGAAGCTCACGATGCTGCCCGTCGAGTGCGTGGTGCGCGGCTACATCACGGGGTCGGGCTGGAAGGACTACCAGGCCACCGGCTCGGTGTCGGGCCTGAAGTTGCCGGACGGACTGCGCGAGTCAGACCAGTTGCCCGAGCCGCTGTTTACACCCTCGACCAAGGCCGAGGTCGGACACGACGAGGCGATCGACTTCGAGGGTGCCGTCGAGTTGATCGGCGAGCGTGCGTTGGCCGAGCGGGTCCGCGACGTCTCGCTGGCTCTCTATCAGCACGCGGCCGACCATGCCCGCGCCAACGGGATCATCCTCGCCGACACGAAATTCGAGCTCGGCCTCGACGCCGACGGCACCCTGACCATCGGCGATGAGATGTGCACCCCGGACTCGTCGCGTTTCTGGCCCGCCGACGGCTACGCGCCCGGCCGGGGTCAGCCCAGCTTCGACAAGCAGTTCGTGCGCGACTGGGCCTCCTCGACGGGCTGGGACCGCAACCCGCCGGCGCCCGAGATTCCCGACGAGGTTGTCGCCCGCACGCGCGAGAAGTACGTCGAGGCCTACGAGCGCATCACCGGCAACTCGTTCGCGGCCTGGCGGTCACGAACAGGTTCGAGCTAGTGGTGGGGTTCCGAACACAACGCTCCAGGAAGCCCGACTGATGCGCGCCCGGGTGCTCGTCAAGCCCAAGGCCGGGATCCTCGACCCCCAGGGCCAGGCGGTGGAGCGAGCCCTGCCCGCCCTGGGCTTCAGCGGCGTGCGCAATGTGCATGTCGGGCGCCTGGTCGAGCTCGACGTCGATGACCCCGAGCGACTGCCTGAGATGTGCGAGCGCTTGCTCACCAACCCGCTGATCGAGGATTACGAGATCGTCGAGGTCGCCGCTGCGGCAACGGGCTCGGTTGCCTAGTGGGTCGAGTGCTCTCGGCGGATGCCGCGTGAAGTTCGGGATCGTCCGCTTTCCCGGTTCCTGCGACGAGGTCGACGCGCAGCTCGCCTGTGCCCGCGTCGGCGAGGCGGTCATCCTCTGGCACGGTGACCGGGATCTGCAGGGCGTCGATGCGGTCGTCGTGCCCGGCGGGTTCTCCTATGGCGATTACCTGCGTGTCGGGGCCATCGCCCGTTTTGCTCCGGTGATGGGCGAGGTGGCCGAGTTCGCGCGGGCCGGCGGACTGGTGCTGGGGATCTGCAACGGCTTTCAGGTCCTGTGCGAGGCGGGCCTCCTGCCGGGCGCGCTCCTGCCCAACACATCGCTGCGCTTCATCTTTCGTCAGGTCGAGCTCGAGGTGGCCGAGTCCGGCACCCCGTTCACGCGCGCCTGCCCCCCCGGGCGGAGACTGTCGATCCCCACCAAGCACACGACCGGACGCTTCTACGCGCCCGAGCCGGAGCTGCGTCGCCTCGAGGCCACGGGTCAGGTCCTGCTGCGTTACGCGCCCGGTCACAACCCCAACGGCTCGCTGCGTGACATCGCCGGGGTGAGCAACGAGGGCGGCAACGTGTTCGGCCTCATGCCCCATCCGGAGCACGCCGTCGATCCTCTCACCGGGTCCACCGACGGACTGTCCATCTTCGAATCGATTCGCGACACGGTCGCCGACCGGGTCGCGGCCTAGGCGATCGCCCACGACGGTGTTCAACGTGGCCGAGTCCATCCCCCGCCATCGCGAGCTCGGTCTCACCGACGCCGAATACGCGCTCATCCTGGACGGCCTGGGCCGCGAGCCGTCGCCGACCGAGCTGGCCATGCTCTCGCTGATGTGGTCCGAGCACTGCGCCTATAAGCACTCCAAGAAGCTCCTGCGCCGGCTTCCCACCGAGGGCCCGCACGTGCTGATGGGCCCGGGCGAGAACGCGGGCGTCGTCGATGTCGGCGGTGGGCTGGGCCTGGCCTTCAAGGTCGAGTCGCACAACCATCCCAGCGCGGTCGAGCCCTTCCAGGGGGCGGCCACCGGGGTGGGCGGAATTCTCCGTGATGTGTTCGCGGTCGGCGCGCGGCCGATCGCCGTGCTCGATTCGCTGCGCTTCGGCGAACCGGCCGAGTCGGCGCGCTCGCGCTATCTGCTCGAGCGCGCGGTGGCCGGAATCGGCCACTACGGCAACTCGATCGGGGTCCCGACGGTCGGCGGCGAGATCTACTTCGAGCCCAGCTACGAGCAGAACTGCCTGGTCAACGCCATGTGCCTCGGCCTGGCCCCGCATGAGCGCCTCATCCGCAGCGCGGCCGCCGGTCCCGGCAACGTGCTGGTCCTCCTCGGCGCGCTCACCGGGCGCGACGGGATCGGCGGTGCCTCCGTGCTGGCCAGTGCCGAACTGGGCGAGGCTGACGCTGCCAAGCGCCCGTCGGTCCAGATCGGCGATCCGTTTGCCGAGAAGAAACTGCTCGAGTGCTGCCTGGAGCTCCTGGACTCTGAGCTGCTCGTCTCGCTGCAGGATCTGGGCGCGGCCGGGCTGACCTCCTCGGCCTCGGAGATGGCGGCCAAGGGTGGGGTCGGGCTCGACATCGACGTCGCCCGGGTGCCGCTGCGCGAAGCGGGGATGCAACCGTTTGAGGTCATGGTCTCCGAGTCCCAGGAGCGCATGCTCTGCGTGGTCGAGCCCGCGCGCGTGGACGAGGTGATCGCGGTGTGCCAGCGCTGGGAGACGCTGGCCACGCCCGTCGGCGAGGTCAACGACTCAGGTCGCCTCCGGGTACTGGACGGGGCCGACGTGGCGGCCGAGCTGCCGGTGGGGATCCTCGTCGACGACTGCCCGCTCTACGACCTCGAGCCGGTGGCGCCCCGGGAAGGCCTCTACCCTGCTGGCCCCGCCGTGCTGGCCGAGGAACTCGACGCAGCCGCCACGCTGCGCGCGCTCCTGGCCAGCGCCAACATCGCCTCGCGCCGGCCGGTATTCGAACAGTACGATCCGGTCGTCCAGTCGCGCACGGTGCGCCGTCCCGAGGAGGCCGATGCCGCCGTCCTCATGCTCGCAGACGGATCCAACCCACCCGCGATCGCGGTGGCCATCGACGGCAACGGGCGCCGCGTGGCCTGTGATCCCCGCTCCGGCGCGGCCGAGGCGGTGCTCGAGTGTGCCGCCAACCTGGCCTGCGTCGGCGCCGAGCCCATCGGGCTGACGAACTGCCTGAACTTCGGAAATCCCGAGAAGCCGCACGTGGCCTGGCAGCTGGTTCAGGCGGTCGACGGCATCGCCGAGGCCTGTCAGGCTCTCGGTGTGCCTGTCGTGGGGGGCAACGTCTCCCTCTACAACGAGGCCCCCACCGGGCCGATCCTGCCCACCCCGGTGATCGGGATGGTCGGTTGGCTCCCCGACGCAGCTCGGGCCGGTCAGAGCGGCTTTGCCACTCCGGGTGACGCGATCGCGCTCATCGGGGACTTCGCGCCGCTGGCCGCCGGCTCCGAACTGGCCAAGCTGCGCGGCCACGCCCCGTCCGGCCCGCTGCCTGCCGTCGACTTCGCGGCGGCCCGCGCCGCCCACGCCACCGTGCGCGACGGAATCCGGTCGGGCGCGTTCGCCAGTGCCCACGACATCGCCGAGGGTGGCCTGGCCGTCGCCGTGGCCGAATGCTGCATCGCCGGACGGGTGGGGGCCGTTGTCGCGCTGCCGTCCGGCATTGACCCCTTTGCCGAGGCGCCCGGGCGGGCCTTCTTGGTCTCAGGACCCGAGGCGGCGTTGGCCGGGTGGCCGGTCATCGGCCGGGTGGGTGGCACCCAGCTAGAGCTCGAAGGGATCCTCGGCATCCCGATCTCCGAGCTTCACGAGGCGCGCGAGCAGGGTTTGCTCGGATTCCTGTGAACCCGTTGGTAGGCTGAGGAACAGGCGTTCTAGATGGCTTCCCCCCTCGACCATCGCGACGGCCCCCGCGACGAGTGCGGCGTGTTCGGGATCTACGCCCCGGAGCACGACGTCGCTCGGCTTGCGTACTTTGCGCTGTTCGCCCTTCAGCATCGCGGCCAGGAATCGGCCGGGATCGCCACCGCCCATCGTGGCGGCAACCTCATGGCCATCCGCGACCAGGGCCTTGTCTCCCAGGTCTTTGACGAGCACACGCTGCGCTCGCTACTCGGCGACATGGCCATCGGCCATGTGCGCTACTCCACCACGGGCTCCTCGGAGTGGGAGAACACCCAGCCCGTCGTCCGCGACGATCGGCGCACCCTTGCCCTGGCCCACAACGGCAACCTGATCAACGCGGTCGAATTGCACGCCGAGCTCCGCGGCCACGATGTCCCCTTCCGCTCCACCTCGGACTCGGAAATCATCGCCGCCCTACTCGCCACCCATCCTGCGGAGCGGATCGAGGATGCCGTGGCCGATGTGCTGCCCCGCCTCAACGGGGCGTTCTCGACCGTCGTGCTCACCGACGAAGCGGTCGTGGCCTTCCGTGATCCCCACGGTTTGCGGCCGTTGGCCCTGGGCGTGATCGACGGTCCCGCCGGAGGCACACCCGCCTACTGCGTGGCCAGCGAGTCCTGCGCGTTTGATCTCATCGGCGCTCGCTTTCTGCGTGAGATCCAGCCCGGAGAGGTGGTCACGCTAACCGCGGGCGGCGTCAAGACCCGGCTGGTCGCCGGCGCCGAGCGCCACTCCTTCTGCGTGTTCGAGTACATCTACTTCGCCCGGCCTGACTCCCGGCTGGGCGGCCAGGTGCTCCAGGTCGCCCGGGCCAAGATGGGGGAGATTCTGTGGCGTGAGGCGCCCGTCGAGGCTGACGTCGTCATCCCCGTGCCGGATTCAGGCAATGCGGCCGCGCGCGGCCTGGCTCGTGCCGCCGGCTTGCCCCAGGACGACGGCTTCATCAAGAACCGCTACGTCGCCCGAACCTTCATCCAGCCCGGCCAGGAACTGCGACGCCACGGCCTGCGGATGAAGTTCAACCCCCTGCGCGAGGTGGTGGAGGGCAAGCGGCTGGTCGTGGTCGACGATTCGATCGTACGCGGTAACACGATGCCCGGAATCGTCTCGATGCTCCGCGACGCCGGCGCCAGCGAGATCCACATCCGCATCTCCTCGCCGCCGATCAAGCATCCCTGCCACTACGGCATCGACATGTCCACGCGCGAGGAGATGATCGCCCACGGCCGTAGCGTGGACGAGGTCACCGCCCACATCGGCGCCGACTCCTTGCATTATCTGTCGCTCGAAGGCGTCTACGAGGCGATCGGACAGTCGCGCGAGACCCACTGTGACGCGTGCTTCAGCGGCGACTATCCGCTGGCCGGCACAGAGAGTGCGAACGGCAAGTACGCCCTTGAGAACGCGCTGCCGCTGATCCAGGCCTGATCCGCGCGCGCGTCATTGCTGCCAGTCAAGGCGGTAGAGCTCCTCGAGCATCGCGATCTGGTGGTCATCGCGACGCTGGCTGACGGGGCCGCTCAGAGGCAGGCCGGTGCGGATCTCCAACAGACGCCGCTGGGCGTAGTCAAGCTCGTTCCAGACGCGACGGATGCGGACCATAGCTCGGTGGCAGCGGCGCATGCTCTTTCCTTTTTGGATGTTGTTCATCGAGTCCACACGGTGCGCTACGCCACGCGGCGCCACATCGGCCGGAAGGCCAGGCACAGGCCGACCCCGCGCGACGCTCGTCTGCCCAAGTGACGCGCTGCCGCTGACGGGATCTGGTCGGTGCCGGAGTCACCGCCGCCAGCCGCGGCGGTAGAGATCCTCGAGCATCGCGCTCTGGTGGTCATCGCGACGCTGGCTGACTGGGCCGCTCAGAGGCAGGCCGGTGCGGATCTCCAACAAACGCCGCTGGGCGTAGTCAAGCTCGTTCCAGGCGCGACGGACGCGGGTGATGACCTGGTGGCTGTGGCTGTGGCTGTGGCTGCGGTGGCGCATGATCTTCCTTTCCAGGCGGATGGGCTCGTGTCCACACTCTCGGCTAAGCCGTGCCGCTGCACATCGGCAGATCGCTACCGGTTTGTTCGCCGCGGCCCTTACCGCAACGGTCCGTACCCCTTACCCGCCGTCGCCGCGGTACGGAGGACCTTGCGTCGGCCACAGCCCGACCCGCCGTCACCCGGCCCGGGGGCCTGGACCGGCCATGGCACCGGCCGACCCCGGCGCTAAGCTCGGCCGCCCCATGAACGCCCCTGCCTCGCTGCGCTCACTGTTCGGATTTGAGTCCTTCCGGGCCGGACAGGCGGAGGCGGTTGCGGCGGCGTTGGGCGAACGCAACGCCCTGGTGGTGATGCCCACCGGCTCGGGCAAGTCGCTCTGCTATCAGCTTCCCGCCCTGATGCGCGATGACCTCACCCTGGTCGTCTCACCGCTTGTCTCGCTGATGGCCGACCAGGTGACGGCACTGGAGCGGATCGCCCCGGGACGCGTGGCACTGGTCAACGCCCAGCGAGGCTATGAGGCCAACGCGGATGCGGTCCGGCGCGCGCGCGACGGTGAGCTGCGGCTGCTCTACGTGGCTCCCGAACGCTTCGGTGCGCCCGCCTTCGCTCAGGCCATGGCCGGGGCGCAGATCGGGCTGTTCGTGGTCGACGAGGCGCACTGCGTTTCCCAATGGGGACATGACTTCCGCCCTGACTACTTCACCCTCGCCGACGCCGCCGAGCGGGTGAGCGCCCGGGCGACGATGGCGCTGACCGCCACCGCGACCCCGCAGGTGGCCGACGACATCGTCCGCCGTCTGCGCCTGCGCGACCCGGTCCGAATCACGACGGGTTTTGACCGTCCCAATCTGAGCTTTGCCGTCGTCTCCTGCCGCGGTGGCCGCGACAAGGAGCGCCGCCTCGCCGCCGCCCTCTCAGAGCCAGACGCGCTGCCGGCGATTGTCTACGCGGGCACGCGGGGCGCCAGTGAGGAACTCGCGGCCGGGCTCTCTCGCACCCTCGACGAGTCCGCCCTCGCCTATCACGCCGGGATGCACCGCGGCGCCCGCGCCGAGGCCCAGGAGCGCTTCATGTCGGGCCAGGTCCGGGTGATCGTGGCCACCAACGCCTTCGGAATGGGCATCGACAAGTCAGATGTACGCACCGTCTGCCATGCCTCGGTGCCCGGGTCGCTTGAGGCCTACTACCAGGAGGCCGGCCGCGCTGGGCGTGACGGCCGCCCGGCTCGGTGCCTGCTCTTTGCCGAGCAGCGCGACAAGGGCCTGCACGTGTTCTTCATCCAGCAAGCCAAGGTGAGCTTCGACGATCTGCAGCGCGTGGGAGAGAAGCTCAATTGGGCCGGGGTGGACGGCGCCTACGACGTGGCCCTGTCCGAACTGGCGGCTCGCCGCGGGGGCGAGGACGCGGTGCGGGCGATCATCGGCCATCTGGCCCGGGCGGGCGTGCTGGCGCCGCGCCCGGCACCGCCCGACCGTGCCGCCGGCAGGATCACCGGCGGCTTTGACCGGCGCACGGCGGCCCTCGGCATGAGCTCCGTCCGCGAGGCCGAGCAGGTCCGTTGGGCCCAGTACCGGGCGATCTGGCAGTACGTGGAGGGTGCCCGATGCCGGCGTGCCGCGCTGCTCGCGCACTTCGGCGACCGCGTCCGTAACGACGCACAGGTTGCGTGTTGCGACGTGTGTGCCCCGGCGGCTGCGCCAGCGGATCCGGGTCCGGCGCCGCGGCGCACGCTCGACCCGGCCGCAGCCGGAGACCTCGACCAGGCGATCCTCGGCGTGGTCGACGCCGCCTCGCCTCCGGTGGGGCGGACGCGGGCAGTGGAGATCCTGCGCGGAGGTCGGTCCAAGATCGTGGCTCAGCACGCCTACGACGCGCTCGCCGGCTACGGCGCCTTCGCGCATCTGCACGCGGACGAGGTGCTGGGCCGAGTCGACGCGCTGCTCCACGCCGGCCGGCTGCGCTCCACCGGCGGGCGGTTTCCCAAACTCCGAGGGGCATGAACGTCGCCGTTCTTGCCTCCGGCGCCGGCACGAACCTGCAGGCGCTGATCGACCGCGTCCATGGCCGCGACGGAATCGAGATCGTCGCCGTCGGCTCCGACCAGCCCCAGGCGGCCGCGCTTGAGCGCGCGAAACGGGCGGGGCTCGCCACCGAGGTCTTCCCGCGCGACCGGTACGCCAGCCGGACCGAGCGTGACGCGGCGATGGCCGCCTGGCTGCGCACCCGGCGGGTGGAGCTCGTTGTTCTGGCCGGCTACATGCAGCTGCTCGGCGACGACTTTCTGGCCGCCTTCCCCGAGCGGGTGATCAACGTGCACCCCTCGCTGCTGCCCGCCTTCCCGGGTCTGAACGCGGTTCAGCAGGCTCTGGACTATGGAGTCAAGGTCTTCGGCGTCACGGTGTTCTTCGTCGACGGCGGCGTGGATACCGGCCCGATCATCTGCCAGCGAGCCATCGAGCTGCCTGAGGCGCGCACCCGGGACGACGTCTTCGCGCACCTGCGCGCGGTCGAACACGAGCTGCTGCCTTCCGCCGTCCGCCTGATCGCCACCGGCGCAGTTGCCATCGACCCCGAGAACCGGCGCCGCGTGGTGGCTGCGCCGCTCGACCCCGCCACCCCTCAGCGGTCGGAGCACCCGGACCGCCCGGACCGCCCGGAGCGCCCGGAGCGCCCCGAGCGCCTGGACCGCCCGGAGCGTCCGGACCGCCCGGACCCCCCGGAGCGCCCAGAGTCACGGTAGAGTCGAAGACGATTATGGACGCAAGTGCTGACCCCGCCGGCGCGCTGCAGATCGGAGTGCCCGAGGTGCAAGTGTCGCGGGCGCTGCTCTCCGTCTCTGACAAGACAGGCATCGTCGACTTCGCACGCGGGCTCGCCGAGCTGGGCGTGGAGATCATCTCCACCGGGGGCACCGCGCGCGAGTTGAGCGAGTCGGGCATCCCAGTCCGCTCCGTCACCGACCTCACGGGCTTCCCGGAGATCATGGACGGCCGTGTCAAGACGCTGCATCCCAAGCTCTACGCCGGACTGCTCGCCGTCCGCGACAACCCCGAGCATGCCGCCGCGGCCGATGAGCACGACGTCGAGTACGTTGATCTCGTCTGCGTGAACCTGTACCCGTTCGAGCGCACCGCCGCCCAGCGCGGGGCCTCTGACGGCGAGGTGATCGAGAACATCGACATCGGCGGACCGACCATGATCCGTGCGGCGGCCAAGAACCACACCTTTGCCGCCCCGGTGGTCAGCCCGGAGAGCTATGACGCCATCCTCGATGAACTGCGCGAGGGCGACCGCCGGCTGTCGATGGTCACCCGGGAGAGCCTGGCCGCCGAGGCGTTCGCCTACACCGCGCGTTATGACACGGCGATCGCCCGTTGGTTTCAGGAAAAGCGCGAGGACTTCCCGCCCCTGTTCGTCCGCGCCTTTGAGAAGGTGCTCGAGCTGCCCTACGGGGAGAACCCACATCAGCGCGCCGCCTATTACGAGCAGGTCGGCGCCCGCACCCATGTGCTGTCGATGGTCTCCCAGCTGGGCGGCAAGCCGATCTCGTTCAACAACCTGCTCGATCTCGACGCCGCCCGGCTCCTGCTGAGCGAATTCCAGATCCCGGCCTGCGTGATCATCAAGCACAACAACCCGTGCGGGGTCGCTGTGGGCCCGACGCCGATCGATGCCTACCGGCGGGCCTTTGCCTGCGACCCGATGTCGGCCTTCGGTGGTGTCGTCTGCCTGAACCGGGCCGTCAACGCCGAACTGGCGCACGCGCTGTCGGAACAGTTCATCGAGGTTCTGTTCGCGCGTGGCTACGAGGAGGACGCGGTCGAGATCCTTTCCCAGAAGCCCAACACCCGGATCTTGGACGACCGTGAGCACCGCACGCCGAACATGCTCGAGCCCCATTTGCGCCAGGTCGTGGGCGGCATGCTCGTCCAGGACCGCGACGTCGATACCGAGGAGCGCGGCGATATGCAGGTGGTCTCGGCGCGCCGCCCGACCGAGCAGGAGTGGCAGGAGTTGAGCTTCGCGTGGAAGGTCTGCAAGCACGTGAAGTCAAACGCGATCGTCATCAGCCGCGACCTGGCTACCGTCGGCATCGGCGCCGGCCAGATGAGCCGCGTCGACGCCGTGCGGATGGCGATCGAGAAGGCCCGCGACGGCGCCACCGGCGGCGTGACGGCCTCCGATGCTTATTTTCCGTTCTCGGATGGCCCCGAGTTGGCTCTGGAAGCCGGGGTGACGGCGATCATCCAACCCGGGGGCTCGGTCCGCGACCACCTGACCGTCGAGGCGGTGGATCGCGCGGGGGCGACGATGGTCTTCACCGGCCGCCGCCACTTCCGGCACTGACGTGTCTGGCGCCGGAAAGGCCGCGGGCGAGGGCCCGGTCGAGCGTTTCGGCGGTGATGAGGAGACCACGAGGGCCAGCCCGGTGCAGCGCCTCGGCGGCGATCCCCCCTCGCCCTACGAGGAGCAGTTCGGCTTCAGCCGCATCGTGGTGGCCGGCGACTACGTCCTGGTCGGCGGGATGACCTCGGTGGACCCGTGTGGTGCGGTGCTCGGGATCACCGGCTACGAGCAGACCATCGAGATCCTGCGCAAGCTCCAGCATGAGCTGGGCCGGGTGGGCTGTGGCCTGGACGCGATCGTCCAGACCCGCGTCTACGTGACCGACATCAGCCGCGGTGAAGAGGTGGGTCGCGCCTTCTCCGACGTCCTCGGGTTCGCGCGCCCCCTGATGACCATGGTTGAGGTGGCCGGGTTGATCGACCCCCGGATGCTGGTCGAGGTCGAGACCGTCGCCTTCCGGGGTTAGTCCGCGGTCCGCGGTCTGCGGTCTTGGGCCTGCTGTCTCCGTTGGGCGCGGGGGTCTGCGGACGGCGGTGCCCGGTCCGCCACGGACGTGGCGTATCTGCGTGCCCCCGGGGGGCACAAGAATCACGCCACGTCGCCCGAGGGCGACCAAACCCCTCGGGCTGCGATCATTGCTCCGCTGGCCGCTGTAGCTCAGTTGGTAGAGCAGCGGACTTTTAATCCGACGGTCGTGGGTTCGAGTCCCACCGGCGGCACTGTGAAATAGCTGTTAAGACGGTGTTTTGCCCTTGATCGGATCCTGGGCTGTGG
>JAXDGI010000014.1:0-5981 GCA_034665145.1 Solirubrobacteraceae bacterium | reverse complement strand
CATGTCCGCCGCCGACCTGCTCGCGGTGCTGGCCGGGCGGCACCTGCGCTACGACTGGGACAACCCGGGCCACGACGGGAACGACCACCTGATCTTCTCCAAGGGGCACGCCTCGCCGCTGGTCTACGCCATGTTCCGGGCCGCCGGCGCGATCACCGATGAGGAGCTGCTGACCTTCCGCCAGTTCGGCTCCAGGCTCGAGGGCCATCCCACGCCGGTGCTGCCGTGGGTCGATGTGGCCACGGGTTCGCTCGGTCAGGGGATGCCGATCGCCACAGGCATTGCCCTGTGCGGCCGTGAGCTTGACCGCCTGCCTTACCACGTGTGGACCTTGTGCGGTGATTCGGAGATGGCCGAGGGCTCGATCTGGGAGGCCGTCGAGCACGCCGGCCGGCAGGGCCTGGACAACCTGACCGTCATCGTCGATGTCAACCGCTTGGGCCAGCGCGGGGAGACGATGCACGGTTGGGATCTGTCGGCCTACACCCGGCGGGCGCAGGCCAGTGGCTGGAATGCGATTGAGGTCGATGGCCACGACATCGAGGCCGTCGACCGGGCCTTCAAGGCCGCGGTGGAAACCAAGGGCCGGCCCGCGATGATCGTGGCTCGCACGATCAAGGGCTACGGGGCCAGCGAGACCGCGGACGTTGAGGGCAAGCACGGCCAGCCCCTCAAGGACCCCGATAAGGCGATCGAGGAGCTGGGCAACGTTGCCTACGTCCATGTTGAGGTGGCCAAGCCCGAGAGTGACGGCAAACCTCATGTGTTCGAGTCCGACCCGTCGGTGGAGCTGCCCACCTTCGCCAAGGACGATGACCCGGTCCCGACCCGCAAGGCCTTCGGCCTAGGTGTGGCGGCCATCATGCAGCGCCGTGGCGACGTGACGGCGATCGACGGGGAAGTGGGCAACTCGACCCATCTCGAGGAGGCCAACAAGGTCGCCCCCGAGCGCAGTTTCGAGGCCTATATCGCCGAGCAGCAGATGATCGCCACCGCCGTCGGCTTCCAGGTCCGGGGCTGGACGCCGTTTGCGGCGACGTTCGCGGCCTTCCTCTCGCGGGCCTACGACTTCATCCGCATGGCGGTGATCTCGCAGGCCAAGCTGTGTCTGAACGGTTCCCACGCCGGAGTGTCGATCGGCGAGGACGGGCCCTCGCAGATGGCGCTCGAGGACCTGGCCGAGTTCCGCGCCCTCGGCGGGTCGGTCGTGCTCTACCCGTCAGATCCCAACCAGACGGTGAAGCTCGTCGAGGCGATGGCCGATTTCGACGGAATCTCCTATCTGCGCTCCACCCGCGCCGCGCTGCCCACCCTGTATGGACCCGAGGAGCAGTTCACCATCGGTGGCTCGCGCGTCGTGCGGGAGTCCGACGATGACCAGGTCGCCTTGATCGGGGCGGGTATCACGCTGCACGAGGCGCTCAAGGCCGCCGACGCCCTGGCCTCCGACGGCATCGCTGCCCGCGTGATCGACCTGTACTCGGTCAAGCCGGTCGACGCCGACACGCTGACCGCAGCCTCGCAGGCCACGGGCGGTCGCCTGCTCGTGGTCGAGGACCACTGGCCTGAGGGCGGCATCGGAGACGCCGTGCTCAACGTGTTCGCCGATGCCGACGAGCGTCCGCGCGTGGTCAAGCTGGCTGTCACCCACCTGCCCGGGTCGGGCAAACCGGCTGAGCTGCTGGCCGATGCCGGAATCGACGCCGAGCACATCGCCGACGCGGCGCGGCGGTTGGCCGAGAAGGGCCCGCAGATCGGCGGCCGGGCCGCCGCGGCCAGCACGTCTTCATGATCCTGGTGTGCGGTGCCACCGGCACGACCGGTGGCGCCGTGCTCCGTCAGCTCCGGGGTGACCGCCAGCCGCTGCGGGCCATGACCCGCAGCCCGCAGTCCGCCGAGCGCCTGCGCGCCGACGGTGTCGAGGCGGTCGTCGCCGACCTCGGCGATCCCGGTTCGTTGGCGGGGGCCCTTGAGGGCGTGGACGCGGTCTATGTCGCCAATCCAGCCTCCCCGGTGCTGGCCGAGCACGAGGGCAACTTGGCCGCTGCCGCGGTAGGCGCTGGGGTGGGCCACGTGGTCAAGCTGTCGGCCATCGGCGCAGCGCAAGACGCGCCGATCACCTTCGGCCGGCTGCACGGCGCCGCCGAGGAGGCCGTCAAGGCCGCCGGGGTGGCCTGGACGATGCTTCGTCCCAACGGGTTCATGCAGAACACGCTCGCCTGGGCCGGTCAGATCCCCGGCGGCACGATCCGCGTCCCGGTCATGGCCGCCCGGTGGTCGGTCGTGGACGTGCGCGACATCGCCGCGGTCGCCGCCCGGGTGCTCACTGATCCGTCCGATCACGCCGGGCGCGCCTACGTCCTCACCGGCCCCGAGCCCTCCTCGCCGCACGAGCAGGTCGAGATCCTGGGCGAGCTGCTCGAGCGCCCGCTGGACACGGAGGAGCTGCCGATCGAGTCAGCTCAGGAGGCGATGCGCGGCGCCGGCGTCCCGGCCCAGGCCGTCAACTGGCTCGGTGAGCTGTGGCGCATGTATGCCCAGGGACTGGCCGAGGAGGTCAGCGGGGACGTCGAGCAGGTCACGGGCCGCTCCCCGTATACGTTCCGGCAGTTCGCCGAGGATCACCACACGCTCTGGTGGCAGGGCTGAGGCGGGTCCTCATCGGTATCCGAGTCCCTGCACCGCGGCGCGCGTCGCCTCCCTCAGCGCCTCCCGGTGCTCGGGCGCGAGCCGCCGGCGCAGACGCCACGTCGCTCCCGAGAAGCCCAGGTTGGCGACGGTCACGAACCCGTACTCGTCGCAGCGCAGGGCCAGAAGGAGATGGGCAATGCGATCGCTGGTCGGCAGATCGCGGCCGGTGGCCTTCACGCAATAACAGAACACCCGCCGCCCACCGGGCGCGACGAGCACCGCCCCTGCCTCGGCCAGCAGCCACACACCGAGCTTGCCGTGCTCGAGGATGAGCCCGGTCTCGCCGTGCACCCGCCGGGCCTCGTCACTGACCAGGTCGCCGAGCAGCAGCAGGGCGCGCCCCTCCGCGGTGGACGCGACCGGGCGGCGTGAGCGCAGCACACCGGCGCCGCGGTTGGCGTAGAGCTCGGGGATCGCCCACGCGTGGGCCAGGAGGATCAGGCCGACGACGGCCGGGACGGGGCCGAGCAGCATGAAGAACAGCCCCGTGGCGGAGATCGGAACCACGTGGGCGAGCATCGAGCGCGTCCATCGCTGGCCGGCCTGGATGATCGCGGCCTCATCAGCCCGCGGGCGCCAGGGGACGTTGGCGTGCTCCGGTAGGCCCTCAAGGGCAACGCCGCCGCGGTCGATGGCCGTCGTGCTCACGCCGTCGGTGGCTCAGCCGCCGGCGATGGGGCGGCGCAGGATCACCATCGGGGCGTCGACGGGCAGCTCGGTGACCTGCTCGGCCCGTCCGTCGGACAACGACACCAGGCCAAAGTAGCCCCGGTCAAGCTGCGCACGAAAGGCGGCGGCCGCCGCCTCGAACGTCGTCTGATCATCGGCGCTCCACTCCGCGAGCATGGTGTGCCCGGTCTGGTCCAGGCGGATCAGTTTCGGCATGAGGGCCTCCTTGTCGGTACGGACCTGTCTGGACATGGTAAGCCCCGTGTCACCCCGGCCCCGCGCGAACTGCGACGCCGATCCCGTTTACCTGATTTAGTGGCCATCGTGAGAGGCAGAGGGTGCCTGTCGGGCCGCACGCGCGACGCGTTCTCGCTGGCCGCTGGGCTCAGCTGTGCGGTGCTGCTCTGCGCACTGACCGCCGCCCGCGCGGAGGCGGCCAGCTTCAGTGCCCACGGTAGCGCTCGGCAGGTGTACGTCACCGGCCTGACCGCCGGCCGGCGCATGGCGCTCATCAACTCGTCCGGACGCCGTGTGGCCAGCAAGCGGGCCGACGCGCTGGGCGGGCTCATTTTCCGCGGCGTCAGGCCCGGGACGGGCTATCGCATCCGCCCCTTCGCCGGCGGCGCGGCCTCCGGGCCCCTGACCGTCTTCTCCGATCGTCCCGCGCCGCCCACCACGCGTCTCTACGGCCAGACGATCCCGTCCAACGGCTACAGCTATCTGACCACGCGCGATGGCGTCCAGCTGGCCATCGACGTGCACCCGCCGCAGAGCCCGGCCGGCGCGCCCGGCGTTCCCTCCGGCGTCGCCCTGCCCACGCTCCCGTCGTTGCCGAGCATCGGGCCGGTCGGCGGCAACTTGCCGGCCACTCCGGCGACCGGACCTCCGTGGCCGACGCTGATCGAGTACTCGGGCTACGGCTACGCCGACCCGAGCGGGCCCCAAAACGGGATTGCCGTCATCGCCAACCTCATGGGTTTCGCCGTCGTCGACGTGAACATGCGCGGCACGGGGTGCTCGGGAGGGGCGTTTGACTTCTTCGAACCGCTGCAGAACCTCGACGGCTACGACGTCGTGGAGACGATCGCCCATCAGCCCTGGGTCCTGGGTCACAAGGTGGGGATGATGGGCATCTCCTACGGGGGGATCAGCCAGCTCTTCACCGCCCAGACCGACCCTCCGGACCTGGCGGCCATCTCGCCCCTGTCAGTCATCGACAACACTCAGACCACCCTGTATCCGGGCGGGATCCTCAACACCGGATTTGCTGTGGCCTGGGCCAAGGAGCGCATCCACGACGCCCTGCCGGCGTCGGCCCGGGGTGGCCAGCCGTGGGCCTACCAGCGCATCCAGCAGGGCGATCAGACCTGCCGGGCCAACCAGGCACTGCACGGTGAGGCGGTCAACCTGCTGAGCAAGATCCGCGCCAACAGCCATTACCGACCGGCTGTCGCCGATCCGCTGGCGCCGATCACCTTCGTGCACAAGATCAAGGCGCCGGTCTTCATGGCCTGCCAGTTCACCGACGAGCAGACCGGCGGTCACTGTCCCACCTTGGCCGAGCACTTCACCGGCACCCAGCGCAAGTGGTTCACCTTCACCAACGGGGCTCACATCGACTCGCTTGATCCCGAGACGTTCAACCGCTGGTATGACTTCCTCGAACTCTACGTCGCTCATCAGGCCCCGATCGTGAATTCCCCGGTGATCCGCGCCGCGGCGCCGGTCCTTTATCAATCGGCGATGGGCATCAACGGCGTGACACTGCCCGCCGATCCGATCCAGGAGCAGCCCACCTACGACGGCGCCCGGGCCGCCTTCGAGCAGCTGCCCTCTGTCCGGGTGCTGTTTGACAACGGGGCCGGCGGCCGGTCGCCCGGCGAGCCCTATCCCGGCTTTGTGCAGTCGTTCTCGCGCTTCCCGGTTCCCGGCACCAAGGCGCGCTCGTGGTACCTGTCCGCGAAAGGCGCGCTTGCCGCCCGCGCCCCCAAGCGGGCCGGAGCCAACGCGTTCGCGTGGAACGCGCATGCGTTGCCGCCCACCGACTTCACCGGTGACACATCCGGTGGCTCGGGCGGCCTGTGGACCGCGACCCCGACCTACAACTGGGCGCAATACCCGAGGGGGCGCGCGGCCTCATATGTTTCAGCCCCGCTCGGCGCGACCACCACCGTCTTCGGCGCCGGGGCACTCCACCTGTGGATCCGCGGGTCGGCCCGTAACGTCGATCTTCAGGCCACGATCAGCGAGGTACGACCCGACGGCAAGGAGACGTTTGTGCAGAACGGCTGGCTGCGGGCCAACGAGCGCAAGCTCGCCCGCGGCAAGAGCACCCTGCTGGAACCCGTGCTCAGCCTCCGCCGCAAGGATGTGTCGGCGTTGCCGCGCAAGCGCTACGTGCCGGTGACGATTCCTCTCTACTACGAGGGGCACGCCTATCGCGCTGGCTCTCGCATCCGCGTCACGATGAGCGCTCCGAACGGAACGCAGCCCATCTGGTCCTTCGCCCAGACCAGCCCCCGGCGCACCGCCACGGTCGCCGTCGCCTTCGCGCGGCGGATGCCCTCGCGCCTCATCCTCCCGGTGGTGCCGAGCGTGACCGTCCCGACGGGCCTGCCGCC
>JAXDGI010000013.1:0-4729 GCA_034665145.1 Solirubrobacteraceae bacterium | reverse complement strand
GTTCCTCGGTGCGTAGGCGGCGGCGCCTACGTAGGTGCCGTGGCCTGAGGTGCCGATGATGGCGCCACGGTCGACGACGACCTCGCCGCGCACGACGGTCGTTTCGGGCATGCCGTGGAACTCCCAGCCGTCGTAGATGCTCCAGTCCGTTTGGCCGCGGTGATAGTCCTCATCCACCGTGGCGCGCTTGTCGGGATCCACGATCACGAGATCTGCGTCGGAGCCGACGGCGATCACGCCCTTGCGGGGATAGAGGCCGAACCGGCGCGCCGGATTGCTGCTGCAGATGCGCGCCACGTCCTCCATCGATAACAGGCCCGGCCGCACGCCGAAGGTCATCAGCGCCGGCAACAGGTACTCCATGCCGGGCATGCCCGGCAGGGAATCCCAGATGTTGCCGAACTGGCGGCCCCTGGGTCCAAGCTTTTCTTCCCTCGTCCATGTGACGTGATCGGTGCCCAGCGTGGTCAGCGTGCCGTCGATCAGGCCCCGCCAGAGCGCCTGCCGATCGGCTTCGCTCTTGATCGCCGGAATCACCTTGGGATAGCACCCGTGCCGCGCCTCCATGTCCTTCGTGTGCGTCAGGTAGTGAAGGACGGTCTCGCCGTAGATCGGCACCCCCTCAGCGCGCAGTCGGCGGACGAGCTCGACCTCCTCGGCGGTGGTGATGTGCACGATGTAGAGCGGACAGTCAAGGACCCGTGCGATCTCGCCCGCGGCCGCTGAGCGGATCAGGCACGCGACGTTCGGACGCGCCTCGGCCCACGCCGCGAGGTCGGTGCGACCGTCGGCTTTGAGCTTGGCCTCAAGGACGGCGCAGATGTCGGCGTCCTCGGCGTGGATCATGCCCATCACGTTCGCGCCTTCTCGCCGTAGTGCTGCGATGTTGGCAAAGCTCTGGTAGAGCATCCCGTCATCGGTGTATCCGATCGAGATCTGATCGGCCGTGGCGTCCCGTCCCGGCTTGTATGCCGTGTAGAAATGCTTGAAGCCGACGACGCCGCGCTCGGCCAGCGCCCGCTGCTCAGCAAGATGCTCAGCGGTTTGCATGATTACGTGAAACGCGAAGTCCGTATAGGACACCTGCTCCGCCCAAGCGATTTCCCGTTCAAGGGCCGGTACGTTCGGTTCCCGGAGCGGCCACGGTGAGCCGCCGTGGAAGCTGATGATCGTCGTGATCCCCTTGTGCGCCGCGCCCCGGCTCTCGGTCGTCCAAGAGTTCCGCACCCTGTCCATCGTCGCCGTGTTCGGACCAACACCGATGTGCGTGTGGGGGTCGATGATGCCCGGGATCACCCACTTTCGCTGCGCGTCGATCGCGTCCGAACGATCCGGGAGCGTGGCGTCAGCACCGACGTGCGTGATGATCCCATCCTCAGCGACCAGACCGCCACGAATCACTCCGACCGGCGTTACCACCAGCCCATTCTTGACTACCAATTCCCTGTGCGCGCTCATCAGGAACCCTCGGCGCCGGCTGGATGAGGTGACGTCGCTCGTCCCGCCTGGGCCTCTGCCGAAAGCAGCGGCCCCGAGCGCCTCAGGTCGATCGGCCATTCCGTGACGCCCTTGCCTTCGAACAGAAGCAACCGCTCGTGCAGGTTCACGGTTGGGTCGAGGTGAGCAGGCAACACGAGGACGACGTCCCCGATCGTGAACTGACCGGGCGTCGTCGCGGTGCAGATCAGGTGCTCGTCGCCGAATGCCACCGGCTCCAGTCCTGGCGGCAGGATTGGAAATCCGAACTCCCCACTGAGAGCTTTCCAGCCACAGTCGAGCACTATGTGTGTCGGGCGGCTACTGGAGATGACCGTAGCGGCGCAAAACAAAGCCGGCACGAACGGTAGGCCGACCCCCGAGTAGCGGCCCTCCATCAGCACGTAGCTACCCATTTGGATCTCCGTGAGACCTTGGTCGAGATCGAACAGCCCAGTGCTGCCGCCCGAAAGCGTGCGCGGGACCATTCCGTGCGTCTCAAGTCCGCGCCGAGCGAGCGTGAGCATCGTCTTGACCTCGGCCGCCACCGCCAGACGCTCAGCACGCGACTCGAAGTAATTCGCTCGGCCGGTGTACCCCATGATCCCTTCAAATCGCAGCCCGTCGTGCCTCGAAGCAAGCTGCGCCAGCTGCCAGATGGTGCCGCTGTCAGCGGCCACGCCGCACCGGCCGCTGCCGACATCGATGTCGACCAGCACACCAACCTCGCGAGCAGCCGTTTGCGCAACCGCCGAGGCCGCAGCGATTGCACGCGGACTGTCGACCGCGACAACCAGGTTTTCGGCGAGTTGGGCTGCCCCGATGAGTGCCTCGATGCCCGCGAACGACACAACTTCGTTGGCGACGAGGATGTCTCGGAAGCCGAGCGCCGCGAGCGTCTCAGCTTCGTAGGCCGTCGCACACGTCACCCCCGTCGCGGCGCCGGCTTCGAGCTGCTCGCGCAAGATCGCCGAACACTTGTGCGCCTTGACGTGCGGGCGAATCGCCACGCCGGCAATCTCCGCTTGCGTGGCGGCGGTGCGGCAGTTCGCTCGAAGCGCATCGCCGTCGACGACGAGGCAGGGGGTGCGGACGAGCTCGAGGAGGTCCTGCTGCTCTGCAGCGACCTGGGCCAGTAGCTCACGGACCTCGGCAAGGCTGACGGCGATGCTCCCGATGGCTTTCATCTCGTGTCCGATCGCGCCGCCGCCCTGTGCGGTTGGCGGCGTTTGGCGGACCGCGGTGCTAGTTCGGCTCGCAGGCCGACGAGGGCCTGCTCGACGTCCTCAGCTGCGACGTCGAGGTGGGTAACCACTCGCACTACGTCAGGCGGAAGTAATCCCAGGCGCATCCCTCGCTCCTCCATTCGGTGGACCAGCTCCTCGGCTGGAACGTTCGTCCCGTCGACACGAAACTGGACGATGTTGCTGTCCACGCGGGGCTGTGCCAGCGCAACGCCGGGAAGCGTTTCGACGCCATCCGCGAACCGTTGAGCCAGCGCATGGTCATCAGCCAATCGAGACACGTGATGCTGGAGCGCGTAGAGCCCCGCCGCAGCAGCGATTCCGGCCTGGCGGAGCGCTCCACCAAACAGGTGCTTTGCCCACCGGGCCTCCTCGGCAAAGCTTGCGGACCCGCAAAGCACGGCGCCCATGGGGCATCCCAGCCCTTTGGACAGGTCAATACAGACCGACGAAAAGCCTGCACTGAGCGATGCGACCGATGCGCCCGTTCCGATCGCTGCGTTGAACAGCCGTGCGCCGTCGAGATGCGCATGCAGTCCGTTGCGCCGGGCCGCGGCGAGGACGTTGTCGATCTGCTGACGTGACCAGATCGTCCCGCCTCGGCGGTTGCTGGTGTTCTCGACGTTAATCATGCTCGTCCGGGCTGTGTCGTGCCCGCGTGGCTGCAGCGCCCGCTCGACGTGGGCGCCGGTGAACACGCCGTCGGGTGTGTCAAGGCGCATCAGTGACACGCGGCTGTGGACGGCAGGGCCAGCGTTCTCGGACACTGCCGGATGCGCGAGCCGGTCCAAGATCACCTCGTCTCCCGGGCGGCAGAGGAGGAAGAACGCGATGATGTTGCACATCGTTCCCGATGGAAGAAACACTGCGGCCTCCTGCCCGCAGAGCTCCGCGACCCGCTCTTCGAGGGCAGCCACTGTCGGATCCTCCCGCCGCTGCTCGTCGCCAACCTCCGCCGCCGCGATGCAGCGCCGCATGGCCGGTGTGGGCCTGGTTGCGGTGTCGCTCGACAGATCGACGCGCGGGCGGCCGCGCGTCGGGACAGGATTCGGAGACTCGGGAGCTTGGATCACGAGCGCACTCACACCACTACCGTCATCGCTCCGCATGCGTCCGCCCACGTGGATCAGCCCGCGGGCGGACGCTCACGCTCGGTCGAGGCCGGCGTGGGGTGGCTCCGAAGCGTCCCAATGGTCTCCGCCGTCGTCCAGACCCGTCCCCATCGCACGGCAAACTGGCGCAGCGCGGCCTCGTGGGACGGTTGATCGTGCTCCGCCGTAGCGTCCTCGACGATCACGGTCTGAAAGCCGCGGTCGGCGGCGTCGCGTGCTGTCGTGTCAACGCACGAGCTTGTGGTTACGCCGGCGACGATCAGGGTCTCGACGCCAAGGTTCCGCAGCACCCGCTCGATCGCCGTGGAATTGAAGGCGCTTCGCGACGTCTTATTGATAACGAGCTCGCCGGGAATCGGGGCCAGCTCCGGAATGATCCCGTGCTCAAACGTCCCCACGTAGTGGAGCAGCGACTGCAAGCCATCGGCTGCCGGAGCGGGGCGGCGTAGCGGGACCATGTCCATCCCGTCTTCCAGCACCGGGCCGATCGTGACGTGCACGACTCGCATATCCTCGGCGCGAAACACGTTCAGCAGTTGCTGGCAGTTCGGGATGACCACGTCTCGCATGCGATCGAAGAAGTACTGCCAGGCCTGAGGGAACTCCCGCTTGAGGTAGGCTCCGAGACCGTAGTCGGGATGCGCGTCCAGGTACTGCATGTCGATCAGCAGCAGCGCCGTTGTCGCGGGCTCCGCCGTAAACCGCACCGGAGCGAAGCTCGGCAATGCCTCGACCTCGTCTCGCCACGTTACGACGCTTCCGCCCTCGCCGTTCATGCGTTCCTCGGTGCGTAGGCGGCGGCGCCTACGTAGGTGCCGTGGCCTGAGGTGCCGATGATGGCGCCACGGTCGACGACGACCTCGCCGCGCACGACGGTCGTTTCGGGCATGCCGTGGA
>JAXDGI010000012.1:0-3155 GCA_034665145.1 Solirubrobacteraceae bacterium | reverse complement strand
ATTTGCGCACCGCGTTGTCAGACACGCCGTACTTGCGCCCCACCGCGCTGAAGCCGAGCTCCTGGGTCTCGCGTACGAGCACCTCATAGGCCGGTCTCACCACCTTGCGCGACTCGGGACGAGGGGCCCGCCGGCGATTGGCGTGTCGCGTCCCGCACAGGCGCGAACAATGGCTCTGCCTGGGAGTGCGCGGCATGAACTCCTGACCACACACCGAACACGCCCTGGGCTTGACCTCCAAACGGTTCTTGCGTCCGCAGTGGGTCTCGAAGGTTGCCGCGCAGTTGGGACAGGCAATGCGCAGATTCTCGAGCCGGTTGTCGTCCGGGACACCGTTGACGTGGTCGATGATCAGAGCCATCCGCAGGCCACGCCAGATCTCTCCCTGGCCGCACAGCTCACAGCGCGGCTCCTTCAGTCCCTCGGCAAAGAGTCGCCGCTTCAGACGCTGCCGCGAGTACGAGGAGTGCTCCACGAGGACCTCTGAGAGCGGAGTGACCCTGTGCTTCAAGCCGAGTCGCTGGGCGCGGCCGGGTTCGAAGTGCTCAGTCGGAATCTGCCAGACCTCATCGACCCAGCGTCGAAAGAGTCGATGGTTTCCACCATACGGACGCAGCCCGAGTTTGCGCAGTGCCTCCGCGTAGGAGCTGGACGCCGCAACAGCTTCACGAGCTTCGATCTCGTCGTATCGTGGCACGAACGTATGTTCGCAACCCATTCGGACGGAAGCTACGGGATGAGATCGTGGTCCGCTGGTAGATTCCCCGAACCGAATGATCACTCTGGGGGGTCGTCCAAGCGGCTAGGACGCCGGGTTTTGGTCCCGGTAATCGGGGTTCAAGTCCCTGCCCCCCAGCTCTCGAGTCCTGCCAGCGCCGCCCTCCACTCGCTGACGGCTTCAGTCCACCAAGAGCTCGCGAAGCTCACCGTCGAGCAGCGGATCGGCCAACGTCGCCGCCACATCGGCCGACGTACGCAGGGCGCGCTCGGTCCGCAGGAGCCCGGCCTGGATTTTGTCCTTGACGGCCAGGGCGAGGGTCATCGCCATCGCGTCGGGGCGACGCCAGGTGTCGGGCGGCAGCTCGAACAGGCCGGGCAGCGGCCGGGCCAGCGCCAGCAGGTAGAAGCCACCGTCAAACACCGGCCCGAGGGAGAGGTCACACCCGGCGGCGAGATCGGCGCGCGCCGCCGCGAGATGGGCCGGACGCCAGACGGGCAGGTCGGGCCAGAGCATGATCAGCGGCCCGTGGGCGCCGGGCGTCGGCCAGGCTTGCTTCACCGCCGCGGCCAAATCCTCCTGCACGTTGCGGCCAGCCTGCGGACCGGCCATGCGGACCGCCACCGGCTCGATCGTGCGGGCCGCGGCCAGCGCGCGGTCGTGGAGCAGGATCGTCACCGCGGCGGCTCGCTCCTGGCCCAGCCGCTCGGCCAGGCCGTCCGCGCCGGCCCAGCCGGGCAGCACGAACACCGTCGGCCCCGGCGCCAAGCCCCTCAGCCCTGCTCGAAGCGGTACATCGTGCCCGCGGCGGCGACCGGCTCCCGGGCGAGGTGGGCCGCGGCGCCGGACAGCACGTCGGCGAAAACGGCCGGGCTGTCCCCCATGAGCTCGATCAGCGTGGTCACCGGGGTTGGCTCGCCGGGGACGACCTCGTTGGCGTAGTCGGTGACGAAGCCCAGGAGGGCGCAGGGCAGCTCGAGCTCACCGCACAGCACGGTCTCCGGGCCTCCCGTCTGGCTGACGGCGACGACGCCGCAGGCGGCGAGCTGCGCGATCTCGGTCGGGGTGTTGAAGCGCGGGCCGTCGACGTGCCCGTAGGCCCCGCCGTCGTGGGCGCCGTGCCCGGCCGCCCCGGCCGCGCGCAGCAGGGCCGCGCGCACTCCCGCCGAGAACGGGCTGCCGTGCAGGATCCAATGGCCGCGGCGCCGGTCTCCCGGCTGAACCCAGAAGGTGCACAGCGAACCATCGGGCAGCCGGTTGACCGGAAAGTGCAGATCAGCAAACACCACCAGCGACCCCAATGCCAGCCCGGCATCGAGCGCCCCGCAGGCCGTGCAGCCGATCACCGCGTCGGCGCCCAGGTCATGCAGGGCCCAGATGTTGGCCCGGTGGTTGACGTGGTTGGAGAGGCGAACGTGTCCCGCGCCGTGGCGGGAGAGGTGCAACAGCTCATGGCCGGCCAGGCGGCCACGGGAGACCTCGGCGGTGCCGAAGGGCGTGTCGACGGCCACGGCTTCGCTGACCTCGAAGCCGGGTAACGCATGCGTACCCGAGCCGGTGATGACGGCGATCGGCACGGGCGCGATCCTACTGACCATGAGCCCGCATCCCGCCCTCGATCCGCAGTCCTGGACGGTTCTCTATGACGCCGATTGCGGCTTTTGCCGCTGGTCTCTAGCCATGATTCTCCGCGCCGACCGTCGACGCCGGTTGCGCCCCGTGGCGCTCCAGTCGCCGGAGGCCAACGTCCTCCTGGCCGACCTCCGGCCCGAGGAGCGCATGGCGTCCTGGCATCTTCTCTCCCCGAACGGCGCTCGCCGCTCGGCCGGTGAGGCGCTGCCCGCCCTGGCCGCCCTGCTGCCCGGCGGCCGCCTCGTTGCCCGCGGCCTCGCCCGCACGTCGGCTCTGAACGACCGCGGCTACCGGTGGGCGGCGGCGCATCGACCGCTCCTGGGCCGGCCCATCTCGGATCGGGCCAAGCGGCGGGCCGACGAGCTGATCGCCGAGCGCGCCACGCATATGACCTGATCGGTATATGCGCCGAGCGTTATACTGGCGGCGCGATGCCGTCCACTTTCGAGGTCCTGGCCGAGCCGCGGCGCCGCCACATCCTCGACCTGCTGCTCAGCGCCGAGCGCCCGGTCGGCGAGCTGGTGGCGGCCACCGAGATGAGCCAGCCGCTGGTCTCCAAGCACCTGCGCGTGCTGCGCGAGGCGGGCTTGGTCGAGGCTCGCACCGACGCGCAGCGACGGATCTACCGGGTGAGAGCCGAGCCCCTGCAGGAGCTCGATGCGTGGCTCGCGCCCTACCGGGCGATGTGGTCGGGGCGCCTGGATGCGCTGGGGCGCCATCTGGACCACCGGTCCGGCCCCTAACGTCGGGCCGAGGGCCGGCCCTTGACCTCAGGCGCCGGGCCGGCCCCTGACCTCGGGCGCCG
>JAXDGI010000011.1:0-22343 GCA_034665145.1 Solirubrobacteraceae bacterium | reverse complement strand
CTGCGCGTCCACTTCCAGGTCATCGAGGGCACGCGCCGCCGTACCCAGGTCTTCGAGGGTGTGGTCATCAAGCGCCAGGGCCACGGAGTGCGCGAGACGTTCACCGTTCGCAAACAGTCCTTCGGGGTCGGCGTCGAGCGGACCTTCCCGCTGCACTCGCCCAAGATCGAGCGCATCGAGGTCGCCGCCCGCGGTGACGTGCGCCGGGCCAAGCTGTACTACCTGCGCGATCGGGTCGGTAAGCGCGCCCGCGTCCGCGAGCGCCGTTCGACCCGTCCCGAGGTGGCGGTTGAGCGTGAGCTCCTTTACGGGCCCGAAACCGACGACATCGGACCCGTTGACGCCGAGGGCGAGACGGCTGAGACCGCCGAGCCGGTGCAGGAGACCACGGATCAGGTCGAGGGAGCCACAGAACCGGTCCAGGAGACGACGGAGGCGGCTGACAAGAGCAGCGCATCCGCCGCCGCCGAGCCAGACGCCAGCTAAGAGCAGGTGTGACACAGTCCGAGAAGCCGCTGGCGAGGTCGGCCCTCGAGCTGCTGATCATCGTCGTGGCCGCGCTCGGGCTCGCCCTTCTCATCCAGGCTTTTCTCATCAAGCCGTATGAGATCCCCAGCGGATCCATGGAGCCCACGCTGAACATCAACCAGCGTGTGCTCGTCGACCGGATCGGCACCCACTTCGCCAGCCCCTCGATCGGCAACATCCTCGTCTTTCATCCACCGGCCAGCGAGTCGTGTGCCGACGGGCGCCAAGGCGAGAACCAGGCCGGTCAGCAGTGGCCGACCGCCTGCGATGTGCAGCAGCACACGGAGTCCACGCAGACCTACATCAAGCGCGTGGTCGGTCTCCCCGGTGACCACCTCTCGATCCGTGACGGCCACGTCTACCGCAACGGCAAGCGCGAGGCGGACTCGTTCACCGAGCCTTGCGTGGGTGTGGGCGAGTGCAACTTCCCGGCCACGATCACCGTGCCACGCGGGGACTACTACATGATGGGTGACAACCGGCCCGATTCCCTGGACAGCCGTTTCTGGGGCCCGGTCCCCAAGGCGTGGATCATCGGCAAGGCATTCTTCACTTACTGGCCACCAGATCGGATCGGCTTACTGTGATGCCGCGCCGGCAAGATCGGGGCAACCGGGTTCCTGGACAGTCTGGCGGCTCGGGTGAGAAGTCGGCGGTGAAGTCGTTCGTCGAACTCGTGCTCACCGTCGCGGTGGCGGTCGGGCTGGCTCTGCTCATCCAGGCCTTCATCGTCAAGCCCTACCGGATTCCCAGCCCGTCGATGGTCCCGACGCTGGACGTGGGCCAGCGGGTGCTCGCCAACCGGCTGGACACGCACCCCAACCTCGGCGACATCGTCGTCTTTCATCCTCCGCACGGCGCTGACCCCGTGTACACCCCGTTTTGCGGTAACCCCGCCCAGGGAATCAATCACCGGCAGGCCTGCGACCAGCCGAGCAAGGCCGAGTCAGCCCAGACCTTCATCAAGCGCGTGGTCGGTCTGCCCGGGGACCACATCCAGATCGTCCAGGGCCACGTGATCCGCAACGGAAAGCGGGAGAAGGACAGCTACATCAACCAGTGCGGGAGTGCAGATTCCTGCAATTTCCCGCAAGCCATCACGATTCCGCCCGGCGATTACTTCATGATGGGGGACAATCGTGGGCTGTCGGACGACAGCCGTTTCTGGGGACCGGTTCCCCAGCCGTGGATCATTGGTGTCGCCTTCTTCACCTACTGGCCGCCGAGCCGCCTCGGGACGCTCTAAGCGCGTCGCGAGCAAGCACCGCGCCGCTCGCCCGGGCCGCAAACTGCTCAACTTCGACCGCGGTCTGGACTTTCGGTTTATTGCCGGAGCCGATGAGGCGGGACGGGGCTGCCTGGCCGGCCCGCTCGTCGCCGCCGCCGTGCTGTTCGACCTCGAGCGCCTGGGTGCCTCCGAGGCCCGCGCTCTCAGTGCTCTCAACGACTCAAAGCAGCAGACGCCCGAGGGGCGCGCCGCGCTGTACCCGGTGATCCTCAGCCTGGCCACGAAGGTCTCGATCGTCTCCCGGTGCGCGCCGAGCATCGATGCCCGCGGCCTGCACAAGACCAACCTGGCCGCCCTGCGCGACGCCCTGGCCGCCGTCGCCTGCCCGGGCTGTGTCTGCCTGAGCGACGGATTCCCGGTGGCCGGTCTCGGCCATGAGCAGCGGGCCGTGATCGGGGGCGACGCCAAGAGCGCCGCGATCGCCGCGGCCTCGGTCCTGGCCAAGGAGACCCGCGACCGCTACATGCGCCGGGCCGACACCACCCACCCGGGCTGGGAGTTCGCTCAGCACGTCGGGTACTCCACCCCCGAGCACCGCGAGGCGATCGAGCGGCTCGGGGTCTCCCCGCTACACCGGCTGTCGTTTCAGTCGATGGCCTACCAGCAGCTCGCCCTGGGCTGACCCGGCGCCGTGGGCTGACCCGGGGCCGTGGGCTGACCCGGCGCCCTGGGCTGACCCGGGGCCGTGGGCTGACCTGGTGCCCCAACGCCCTGGGGGCCGAACCGCCCCAGGCCCGCAGGCCCCAAGGGTCCCTCCCCGGACGTGGCGGTATTTAGGTGCCCTCAGGGGTCCTTAGATACGCCACCTCCTCTGGACGCCGTGCGTGATCTGCGCAAACGTGACGTCTCTGCTCAAAACGCGTTCTCCAGGTGCTCAAGTGCAACGAGTCGCCACGCGCCGTCGAACGTCACCCCGATCGCGTCAAAGCGGATCTGATCGGCGTGGGGGCGGTCGCGGCGCTCGACCAGCCAGCGTGCGGCCATCCGCCGCACCTGCGCCTGCTTGCCGCGGCCCAGGGACTCGAAGGGAGCGCCGGCGCGGCCCCCGGCGCGACGGGTCTTGACTTCGCAGAAGGCCAGCGTCGTCCCGTCGAAGGCGATCACGTCGAGCTCACCCCAGCGGGTTCGGTAGTTCCGTTCCACGATCGTGAAGCCGCGGCGCTCGAGGTGCTCGCTGGCCAGCTGCTCGCCGAGCTGGCCGAGGTCGCGCCGGGGGCTGGGGCCGACCGCCCGCCGGGGGTCGGGGCCGACCTCGCGGCCGGGGTCGCGGCCGACTTCGTGGCCGACATCGCGGCGGGGGTCCGTACTCACTCCGGCCACGCTACGGCTGATCGCGTGCCGCGTGGGTGACAGACCGCAACGATTCTGTGCCAATCGCCGTGGAAAAAGCCACCAAATCGGCACAATCCGTGACCCACAGGGCACGCGATCGCCCCTAGCGTCCCGGTCATGCTCGCCCGGGCCCGAACGTTCGCCATCGATGGCGTCCACCCGCGGCCGGTATGGGTCGAGGTGGACATCCGCTCGGGCCTACCTTCCTTCACGATTGTCGGGCTCGGCGACACGTCGGTGCGCGAATCGCGTGATCGGATCAGGGCGGCGATCCTCAACTCGGGCTTTGAGTTTCCCCAGAGCCGCATCACCGCCAACCTCGCGCCGGCCTCTCTCCGCAAGGCGGGACCGGGCTTCGATGCCGCCCTGGCCCTCGGCGTGCTCCTGGCCAGCGGTCAGATCCCCGCTGACGCTCTCGACACCTACGCGGTGTTCGGCGAGCTCTCGCTGGGGGGAGAGCTGCGGGATTCGCCCGGCGCGCTCGCCGTGGCCGAGGGGGCGCGGCAGGCCCATTGCCGGCGTCTGATCGTGCCCCGCCAGCGCGGACGCGAGGCGGCTCTGGTCGAAGGGATAGAGGTCGTGGCCGTCACCGATCTGCGCGCAGCAGCGGCCGTTCTGCGCGGTTCGGCGCCGCCCGCCCTTCCCGCCGGCCCCCGAGCCGCGGACCACCCGATCCGCACCGCCGGCCCCGACCTGGCGGATGTCCGCGGCCACGCCGGGCCCGTCCTCGCACTGCAGATCGCCGCCGCCGGCGGCCACAACCTGCTCATGGAGGGGCCACCGGGCACGGGCAAGACGATGCTGGCCCGCCGCCTGCCCTCGATCCTGCCCGCCTTGGCCCGGGACGAGGCGATCGAGGTCACCCGCATCCACAGCGTGGCCGGCCTGCACGCCGACCGCCTGATGACCGAGCGGCCGTTCCGCGCCCCCCATCACACCATCTCGCCGGCCGGCCTGGCCGGCGGCGGCTCGCCCCCGAGGCCGGGCGAAGCCACGCTCGCCCATCATGGCGTGCTCTTTCTCGATGAGCTCTCTGAGTTTCAGCGCCCCAGCCTCGACTCGCTCCGTCAGCCGCTTGAGGACGGGCACGTGACGATCGTCCGGGGACAGAACTCGCTGTCCTTCCCCACGCGCTTCATGCTCATCGCGGCAACGAACCCGTGCCCGTGTGGGTACGCGGGGGTCGATGATCGCTGCACCTGCGGGGAGGGCGAGCTGCGCCGTCATCGCCGTCGCCTGAGTGGCCCGCTGCTTGACCGCATGGATCTGGTCGTCGCCGTGCGCCGGCCAGCGGCCGAGGCGCTTGTTGCGGCTGCGACCATCGACAGCGCGCAGGCCCGAGCCCGGGTGGCCGAGGCCCGGGAGCGCCAGGCCCGCCGGTTGGCACCCACGGGCCTGCGCACCAACGGCGAGATGGATGCCCGCACGGCGGCCGAACGAGCGCGGCTCGCGCCCAGAGCCGAGGCTGCGCTGCAGCGGGCCTACGCGGCGGGGCTGCTGAGCGCGCGCGGCCGCCACCGCGTTCTGCGTGTGGCCCGGACGATCGCTGACCTGGCCGCCCATGACCGCGTCGGCCACCAGCATGTGCTGACCGCGCTCAGCCTGCGTCAGCCGGCCACCACCGAGGAAGCGAGCGCCGCATGAGCCTCGCCGGGGAAGCAGACCGCGGCATGAGCCTTGCCGGGGAAGCAGACCGCGGCATAAGCCTCGCCCAGGAAGCGAGCGCGGCATGAGCCTCATGGAGGCGTGTCCGGCCTGCCTGCGGCGGACCTGGCTGCTGGACCGGATCAGCGGACACCTTGACCAGCACCGGGACCGGTGGGGCGAGCTCCTGGCCTTGGAGGACCACGAGCTCATCGCTGCCCTCGGCGGGACCCAGCGGGAACAGCTGGAAGGGGAGTACGGCGACTACGTGACCGAGCCCTCGCGGTCGGCGATCGCGCACGCCGGCCTCGATGTCGTGTGCCCGTGTCGGGCGTTCTATCCCGCGCGGCTGCGCGAGCTTGACACGCCACCCCCCGTCCTGCACGTGGCCGATGAGCTCCTGCGCCTCAACGATCTGCTGGCGCGGCCGGTCGTGGCCATCGTCGGCAGCCGCGAGCCCTCGCCGTACGGCAGCACGACGGCACGCGAATTGGGCCGCGGATTGGCCGCTGCGGGCGTCACGGTGCTCAGCGGGATGGCGCGCGGGATCGACACGCACGCTCACCGCGGGGCGCTCAGTGTGAACGGCCCCACGGTGGCCGTGCTGCCGGGGGGCGCCGACCGGCCCTACCCGCCCCGGGCGCGCACCCTCCACGAACGGATCGTGCGCCAATGTGCGGCGGTCTCGGAGTTTCCGCCGGGCAGCGAGCCGCGACGCTGGATGTTTCCGGCTCGCAACCGCCTGATCGCCGCGCTGGCCGACATGACCGTGGTGGTTGAGGCCCGCCCCGAATCGGGAGCGCTCATCACGGCCAATATCGCCGACGGCCTCGGCCGCCGGGTCGCCGCCGTGCCGGGGCGGATCAACTCCCCGCTGGCCCGCGGTCCGCACGGGCTTCTGCGCCACGGCGCGGCTCTGGTCGACGGGTGCGAGGGGATTCTCGATGAGCTCTTCGGTGCCGGCGCCAGACCCACGCCGATACAACCGCTTGAGGTCACCCAGACTCAGCACGTGCTCCTCGATGCCCTGGCCGAAGGCCGCGATACGTCCACCGCGCTGTACCGGGCCAACCTCACCGTGGACGATGGGCTGGCCGCTCTGGCCGAGCTGGAGCTAGCCGGGCTCGTGAGACGGGGCCGCAACGGCGAGTACACGGTCGCGGTGGGGTGGAAGGGCCCCGGATAACCTGCCCCTCGATGACGCTCAACGCCAACGAAACGAACCGGCGCGGAGCCGGTGCGGTTGCTCGCCTGCTGTCGATCGCCGGGTCAGATTCAGGCGGCGGTGCCGGAATTCAGGCCGACCTCAAGGCGTTCGCCGCCTGCGGGGCTCACGGCATGACCGCAATCACCGCGATCACAGCGCAGAACACCGTCGGAGTCAGTGCCGTCCACACGATCCCGCCCGAGATCATCATCGCCCAGGTGCGGGCGGTACTCGAGGACATCGGCGTTGACGCGGTCAAGATCGGGATGCTCGGAACCGTGCCGACGATTGAGGCGGTGGCCGCCGTCCTGTCTGAGCTACCGGCGCGAACGCCGGTGGTGATCGACCCGGTCATGGTGGCCGAGTCCGGCGCCGAGCTGCTCGTGCCCGCCGCCCGTCAGGCGCTCATCGCGCGGCTGCTCCCCCTGGCCACGGTGGTCACGCCCAACCTCCCCGAGGCCCGCGCGCTGGTTCACGGAGAGGCGGCCGACGACACCGACGATGCCGCCGAGCTCGCCCGGGCAATCCATGCCCTCGGCCCCGACGTCGTCGTCATCACCGGTGGACACCGCGCGCAGACCACCGACGTCTTCTACGACGGACGGCAGCTCGTCGAGATTCCCGGACCACGCTTTGCCAGCACCGCGGCGCACGGGTCCGGGTGCACACACTCGTCGGTCCTGGCCGCGCGGCTGGCCCACGGTGACGAGCCCCTCGCGGCGGCCCGGGTGGCCAAGCAGATGGCCGCGCAGGCGGTCCGCGACGGGCTCGAGGCCATAGGACACGGGGCCGGTCCGGTCCGCGTCTCGAGCGTGACATAATTGCGCCGTGCGCTTTCTGAGGATGAAGCCCGGCCATGGCGAGGTGCTGATCGCGGAAGGCGACGTCCAATCGGCCGAGGATGAGCAGCGGCTCGTGGAGGAATTCCGCCGCCAGCTCGAGGCCGGACTGTGGGCCGCCGTGCCCTCGCGTGACCCCGCCGGCCGCCGCCACGCGCAGATGGTCCGTTCCTTCGCCGATGTCCCGCGGGATGCCGACCGCGTGATCTTCTTCCCGCGCGCCGCGGGCGGGCGCTAGGACCGGCGAGCCATGCTGCTGGCGCTCGTGGCCACGGCGCTAGTAGCCATCGCGCTGCTCTCCGAGGAGCTGCTCCCGCGCGCTGAGGAGCTGTTCTCGCGCTACCGCGCGCGTCGCCGGATGGCGCCGGTCATGCCCTATGACCCGGGACGCGAGCGCCGCGCCGAGCAGCGCGCCCGTGCCCTGCTCCGTTCATGCGTGAACGAGGAGGAGTGGGCCATGTACCGCGACCTTGGCTTCATCCGGGTGTGGGGTACGCAGGCCGACGGACCCGACGAGGCGGGGGGGACCCGAGGCGCCGCCTATGCATACCTCATCTATCCACACCGGGCGATCGTGGCCTACCTGGCCCAGACCCATCGCCTGCTCAACGAGTACTGCGTCGTCTTCCCCGACGAGACCCGTCCGTACGGCAGCGCACGCCTGCCTGACTCCGACGACGTGCTGGCCAAATGGATGGCGCTGACCGGCGACGAGCACCGGCTGATCTCGACCGCCAACATGCACCTGCCCGGACGTCAGCTCGACCCGGCGCGGGTCAAGCGCGACCTGTGGCGCCTGGCCCAGTGGGAGCGGGCGCGGATGCGCGACGCCGCCCGCAGCGAGAGTCACACCCCGCTCGACACCGCCGGTTAGCCCACACACTTCGGACGGTACCCGACCCGCGGTACAGTTCGCGCCCGCATGAGCACCACCGCCCCGTCTGATCTCAAGCACCGCAGCCGCGCTCTCACCCACGGTCCCGAGCGCGCCGCCGCCCGCGCTTACCTCAAGGGCATCGGCTACGACGACGAGGCGCTGTCGCGCCCTCTGATCGCCGTTGCCAACACGTGGATCGAGACGATGCCCTGCAACTTCCATCTGCGGGCCCTGGCGGCCAAGGTCAAGGATGGAATCCGGTCGGCCGGTGGGACGCCGATGGAGCTCAACACGATCGCCATCTCCGACGGGATCACGATGGGCACCGCGGGGATGCGCGCCTCGCTGGCCAGCCGCGAGCTGATCGCCGACTCGATCGAGCTGGTCTGCGATGCCCACATGTTCGACGGCGTTGTCGCCCTGAGCGGCTGCGACAAGACGATCCCGGCCACGGTCATGGCCCTGTGTCGCCTGGACGTGCCCAGCGTGATGCTCTACGGAGGCTCGATTCTGCCCGGCCACTACCGCGGCGAGCGGGTGACCATCCAGGAGGTCTTTGAGGCCGTCGGGGCCCACGCGGCCGGTCGGATCACGCGCGAGGAGCTGACCGAGATCGAAGATGTGGCCTCGCCGGGCGCCGGTGCCTGTGGCGGCCAGTTCACGGCCAACACCATGGCCATGGCCTTCGAGGTGCTGGGCATCTCGCCCTCGGGATTCTCGATGGTGCCCGCCGTCGACGGGCGCAAGTCCCAGGTCGCCGAGCAGACGGGCGAGCTGATCATGGAAGTTCTGCGCAACCACCGCCTCCCCAGCGAGATCATCACGCGCCAGAGTCTGGAGAACGCGATTGCCGCGATCGCCTGCAGCGGCGGCTCGACCAACGGCGTGCTCCACTTGCTGGCCATCGCCAAGGAGATGGGCATCGAGCTCCACATCGACGATTTCGACGAGATCAGCGAGCGCACGCCACTGCTCTGCGACCTCAAGCCGGGCGGCCAGTACGTCGCTCCGGACCTGTACGCGGCCGGCGGGGTCCCGCTGGTCATGAAGCGCCTCCAGGAGGCCGGCTTGCTGCACGAGCACTGCCTCACCGTCACCGGCAAGACCGTGGGGGAGATCGCCGCCGCCGCCCAGGAGACGCCGGATCAGCCCGTCGTCCGGCCGCTGTCGGATCCGATCAAGCCCACCGGCGGGCTGGCCATCCTGCACGGCAACCTCGCCCCGGACGGCTGCGTGGTCAAGCTGGCCGGCTACGAGCGCCGCTCGCAGACCGGCCCCGCGCGGGTCTTCGAGTCCGAGGAGGAGTGCATGGCGGCGGTCACATCTCCTGACGTCGCTCTTCGTATCCACGAGGGCGACATCGTCGTCATTCGCAACGAGGGCCCGGCCGGCGGCCCCGGGATGCGAGAGATGCTCGGCGTCACTGCCGCCCTGGTCGGCGAGGGTCTGGGCGACAAGGTGGCGCTGATCACCGACGGGCGCTTCTCCGGCGCGACGCGCGGCCTCATGGCCGGGCATGTCGCCCCAGAGTCGATCGTCGGCGGGCCGATCGGGCTCGTTCAGGATGGCGATCAGATCACCCTCGACGTGGAGTCCCGGCGCCTCGACGTCGCCCTGTCCGAGGACGAGCTGGCCGAGCGGGCCCGCCACTACACGCCGCCTGAGCGTCCTTACCCCGGAGTCGCGCTCAGTAAGTACGCAAAGCTCGTGTCGAGCGCTGCAGAGGGTGCCGTCACGCGTTAACGCACCGTGAACATGCGCCGGCGCAACTTCGGCTGCGCGACTGGCTTAGAAGCCGCAGAGGACCATCAGGCGGCGCCAAGGGGGCGCCGGCCACGATCAGGAGGAACGCATGACAAAGGGCGCACGTCTCTTCGCCATCATCGCGAGCATTCTCACGATCGGCCTGCTCTCGGCCTTTGTCGCCGGTGCCGGGGCGAAGACCACCAAGGGCAAGAAGGACAGCGGGACGTCGTACGCGGCCGTTGTCCGCACGGTGGGCAGTAAGGAATACGTCGCCGGCTATACGCTCGACAAGCTGTTTGGTCACGCGGCCACGACGTACGTGACCACCCTGACCTCCGGGAAGACCGGAACGGTCAAGGTCACCGGCAAGCCGGTGACGCTGTACACCGCCAAGGGAACGCTGTCGGGTACCGGCACGGCCACCCTGAACCTTGCCACCGGTGCCATCACCGGCGGCAAGCTCGTTCTGACGAAGGGGACCGGGGGGCTGAAGGGGCACAGCTTCAAGGGCACCTTCACGGGCACCAGCAACATCGCCATGGGCCTGTTCACGTTCCACTACACGGGCATCTACAGCTAGTACCGGCCGGCGCGGGGAGCCGCCCAGGCTCCCCGCCTCCGCCTCCCTCCGCCTCCGCGCCGGCCTCGCCCGCCGGCGGGCACCGCCCGCGTCCGGGCATGGGACCGCATCCCGGAACTGCAGCTTTGCCGGGCAAAGCGTCCGCAAAGTGCGCACGATTGAACGGAACGTTGCAGAAAGCACCTGCCGGGACCCTTGGCGCTTGCATGCCGCCGGACGGTCAGTAGCATCTCTGCCGTGGCAGATGTCCAGTATCTGCGGCCGACACCGGGTGGGCGCTCCGGTCGGCTGAGCAGGACGCCCTCCGCGCGCGGCACCACCGCGTATGGCCGCGGACCCCGCTCCGGGCGCTTTGCCCTCCTCGGGCTGCTCGTGATCGGGCTGGGCGCGGTCATCGTGGCCGGCGTCCTCATGGCCACCGCCCAGGCCAGCCTGAGCTCGGACTCGACCGCGCTGGCCAAGGTATCGCTGCCCTTCGGTGGTGGCTCGATCAAGAGCGTCGACGCGGTCACCGGACCCCACAGCACTCCCGTCCCCGTCGCCGTCCGGGGTGACAAGATCTGGCCGCGGCGCCTGGTGCCGGCCGGCGAGCGTGTCACCCTCGACGTTGTCGTCAACCGCCCGGGCATCATCGCCTGGGCCGCCGGGCACACCGAGTCGCTTCGCCTCGTCGTCGCCACTCCCGTGGCCTCGCTGCGCACGAACTTCCTCACCGTCCGCGGCAACCAGCCGCTGACCCTGCATTTCCGCTCGCCGGTGGCCGTGCTCGCCACCGGGACGCCCGGACACCTTCAGAGCAGGAGCCTCGCCGCGCCCACGCGGACGGTCACCCTGGCCCGTAGCGCCGCGGCGGGGACGGTGTCGGTCGCCGCCGCCCCGCGCCCGTGGGAGAGCGCGAAGGCGGTGACGGTCAGCTGGTTCCCAGGCGGGGGCTCGGCGGCCACCGCGGTGGCCAACCCGGCTCCCGGCACGCACATCGGTGCCTCGGCGCCGATCACCCTCACTTTCTCCAAGCCGATCTCGACCGCGCTCGGCTCGCATCTGCCGCTGATCAACCCGTCGGCGCAGGGGAGCTGGCACAAGCTCAATTCGCATTCGATCGTCTTTGAGCCCACCGGATACGGGTACGGGCTCGGGGCCAAGGTTCAGCTCGCCCTGCCCAGCGGCGTGCACCTGGTCGGCGGCCAGCAGAACGCCAGCGCCAGTGGCGGCACCTGGCGGGTCCCGGCCGGCTCGACGGCCCGTCTGCAGCAGATGCTCGCGCTGCTCGGCTATCTGCCCCTCAACTTCCACTACTCCGGCGCCGGCGTCGGCCTGACCCCGGCCGACCAGCTCAACGCCGCCGTCAAGCCGCCCAGCGGCCAGTTCTCCTGGCGGTATCCCAACACGCCAGCCGCGCTGCGCAGCGAGTGGTCACCCGGGACCTCCGGGACCATGACCCGCGGCGCGGTCATGGCCTTTGAGAACGCAAACGGGATCCCCGCCGACGGCGACCCGGGGCCCGTGGTCTGGCGCACCCTGATCAATGCCGTCCTCGCCGGGCACCACTCGACCGCCGGCTACTCCTATGTAACGGTTGACAAGAGTGCCCAGCGCCTGACCGTGTGGCATAGCGGGCGGACCGTGATCGCCTCCACACCGGTCAACACGGGCATCGCAGCTGCCCCGACCGCCTCCGGCACCTACCCGGTGTTCGAGCACCTAGCGGTGACCACGATGAGCGGCACCAACCCCGACGGCAGCCACTACTCCGACCCCGGCATCCCGTGGGTCAGCTACTTCAACGGGGGCGATGCTCTCCATGGCTTCACGCGAGCCCAGTACGGCTCCCCGCAGAGCCTGGGCTGCGTCGAGATGCCCTACTCCGTCGCCGGACAGGTTTATCCGTACACCCCGATCGGCACGTTGGTCCACGTCGCCTGAGGCCACTGCACGTGCGGTGAGCCGGGGGGCTCATAAGCGCGTGCGGAGGGCTAGACGCTCCGACGGCGAATAGCCAGGATCCAGATGCTCAGTTTGGCCGCCACCATCGATCACGCAGGGCTCTCACCGGAATGGGAGCGGACGCTGGCCGACTTTGCCGAGGACCTGAGGCGGCGCGCAGTGGCCGACAAAACCCAGCGTGCCTACGCCATCGACACGACCCAGTTCGCCCACTGGGCCCACGGGGCCGGCATCGCCCCGGGAGCGGTTGACGTCCGCACGCTGCGCCGCTACGTCGCCTCGCTATCTGAGCGCGGCCAGGCGCCGTCGACGGTGGCCCGCAAGCTGGCCGCGTTGCGAGGCATGTTCCGCGCGCAGATTCAGACCGGGGCGCGGGGTGAGAACCCGGCCGAGTTGCTGCACTCGCCCAAACGCGCCCAGCGACTCCCGCGGGTGCTCAAGGCGGCGGAGGTCACCGCACTGCTCGAGCGCATCCCCGCCGATGGGCCGCTTGCGCTGCGCGACCGCGCCATCTTCGAGCTGGCCTATGCCTCCGGGCTGCGCGCCGAGGAGCTCGTCTCCCTCGAGCTTCACTCGATCGACTTCGACGGCGAGTCGGTGCGGGTCGAGGGCAAGGGGGGGCGTACGCGCCTGGTTCCCGTCGGCGAACACAGCCTCCGTGCGCTTGAGCGCTACCTGCAGAAAGGTCGCCCCGCGCTGGACCTCGCCGAGAGCCCAGCTCTGTTCCTCTCCAAGTCCGGCCGGCGGCTCAGCACCTCTGACATCCGCCGCCGCCTGCGTAGCTGGGCCCGCCTGGCCGGGGCCGCTGTGCCCGCGCTGGCCGATGCCCATCCGCACGCCCTGCGCCACTCCTTCGCCACCCATCTGCTTGAGGGCGGAGCGGATCTTCGAGTGATCCAGGAATTACTTGGACACGCAACCATCTCGACGACCCAGGTCTACACTCGGGTAGAGTCAGCGCGTCTTCGCTCAGCCTATGAACGTTCTCACCCACGTGCATAGGCTCTGAAAACGGGGGTTTGAGCTGGAAACCAACGTAAAAGCGATCGAGCTGCACGAACTCTGGAGGCGCTACAAGGCCTCCGGCGATCAGCGGGCTCGGGAGCGCCTCGTCGTCGCCTATTCACCGCTGGTCAAATACGTCGCCGGACGCATGGGCTCCGGGCTGCCCGCACACGTGGAGGAGTCCGATCTCATCTCCTACGGCCTCGGCGGCTTGATCTCGGCCATCGAGCGGTTTGACCTGTCTCGGGAGATCAAGTTCGAGACCTACGCGATCACCCGCATCCGCGGCGCGATCATCGACGAGCTACGCACGCTGGACTGGGTCCCGCGCTCAGTTCGGGCGCGGGCCCGGGAGTTCGAGCGCGTGAACATGAAGCTCGAGTCCCGGCTGCAGCGGGCCCCGACCGACGAGGAGATGGCCACCGAGCTCGAGATCAGCGTCGGAGATTTCCAGGATGCGCTGGTCCAGATCTCCAACTCGACGATCGTCGCCCTTGACGAGCTGTGGAACGTGTCCGACTCCAGCGGCGACCAGGTGTCGCTGCTGGACACGATCCCCGACCGGGGTGCGCCCGACCCCCAGGTGCTCGTGGATGAGTCCGAGCTACGCGATCGAATCGCCGACGCGATCGCCGCGTTGCCCGAGCGCGAAAAGCTCGTCGTGGCCCTGTACTACTACGAGAACCTGACCTTGAGAGAAATAGGCGAGGTGCTCGGCGTGACCGAGTCCCGCGTCTCCCAGCTGCACACCAAGGCCGTGCTGCGGCTGCGCTCCAAGCTGGCTGGCGAACTCGAGTAGAGGGCCGTCGGACCCGTTCCCTGAAAGCTTCTTCGGGTGTAAGGTCGCCTCTTCGGTTTCGAGTGAGAGGAGACCCGCCATGCACAAGGCTGCGGACCGCATCCGCAACGTGGCCATCGTCGGCCACCGCGGCAGTGGCAAGACGTCGTTGCACGAGGCGCTGCTGTTCCAGGCCGGAGCCGTGAATCGGCTCGGCTCGGTCGCCGAGGGGACCACGGTTTCGGATTCCGACCCGGACGAGAAGGCGCGCCAGATGTCGATCTCTGTCGCCCTGAGTTCGTTCGAGTGGCAGCAGCGCAAGGTCAACCTGCTCGACACCCCGGGTGATCCGAGCTTCGTCGCCGACGCGCTCGGTGCGCTGCGGGTGTGCGAGTCCGCAGTGTTCGTCGTCAACGCCGTCATGGGGGTAGAAGTCCACACCGCCCGCCTGTGGCAGCGTGCGGCCGAGCTCGACCTCGCCCGGCTGCTGTTCGTGAACATGCTCGACCGCGAACGCGCCGACTTCTTCCGCACGCTCGAGTCCTTGAAGTCCGCCTTCGGCCCGCACGTGGTGGCCACCGAGATCCCCATCGGCTCCGAGCACGAGGTCGCGGGCGTGATCGATCTCATCGACATGAAGGCCTACGGCTACGACGACGTGACGCGCGAGAACTGCCGTGAGATCCCCATTCCCGACGAGCTCCTGGCCCAGGCCGATGAGTACCACGAGAAGCTCATGGACGAGGTCTCAGAGACCTCCGACGCCCTCATGGAGCGCTACCTCGAGGGCGAGGAATTGTCGCATCGGGAGATTGTCGCCGCGCTCAAGGAGGGCACCAACCACGGGGCCCTGTTTCCCGTCACCTGCGGCGTGGCCACCCGCAACCTGGGTACCAACCGCCTGCTAGACGCGATCGTCGAGGATCTGCCCTCCCCGGTCAAGCACGGCGGCTTGGAGATCGGTGATGCGACGCTCGACCCGTCCGAGGACGCCGAGCTGTTCGCCTACGTGTTCAAGACCCGCGCCGATCCGTTCGCCGGACGCATCAACCTGTTTCGCGTCTACCAGGGGACGATGAAGCCGGACTCACATGTGCTCAACACACGCACGCACAACAAGGAGCGGATCGGCCAACTGGTCACCTTCGAGGGCTCAGAGACCGAGCACGCCGACGAGTTCGGCCCCGGCGACATCGGTGCCGTGGCCAAGCTCAAGGAGACAAAGGCCGGGGACTGGCTGGCCGCGCGCGACGAGCCGATCACGATGCCCAGCATCAAGCTGCCGGCTCCGGTCATGGCCTTCTCGATCGAGCCAAAGAGCAAGGGCGACGAGGACAAGGTGTTCTCGAGCCTACGGCGCCTGCAGGAGGAGGACCCGACCATCGACCTGCACCGCGATCCTCAGACCGGGGAGCAGATCGTCGCCGGGCTGTCCCAGGTTCACGTCGAGGTGATCGTCGAGCGGCTCAAGTCACGGTTCGGCGCCGAGGTCAGCCTCAAGCCACCGCGGGTCCCCTACCAGGAGACGATCCGCGGATCGGCCAAGGCCCACGGGCGCCACAAGAAGCAGACCGGCGGCCGGGGCCAGTTCGGCGACTGTCACATCGAGATCGAACCGCTCAACGATTCCGCCCACCCCACCGGCTTCGAGTTCGTCAATGCGATCAAGGGCGGCGTCATTCCGACCGGGTTCATTCCCGCCGTGGAAAAGGGGGTGCAAGAAGCCATGCAGGAGGGCGTGGTCGCCGGCTACCCGGTGAAGGATGTTCGCGTCCGTCTGTACGACGGCTCCTACCACACCGTTGATTCATCCGAGATGGCCTTCAAGGTGGCCGGTAGCCAGGCCATGAGGCAGGCGCTGGAGGAGGCCGGCCCGGTGCTGCTCGAGCCCATCATGACAGTCAGCGTGAACGCGCCCGAGGACACCGTGGGAGACGTCATCGGGGACCTGAACTCCCGTCGCGGCAGGCCTTTGGGAATGGAGCCGGTCGGGGCCGGTATGACCGACATCAAGGCCGAGGTGCCGATGTCGGAGATGCTCTCCTACGCGCCCGACCTGCGCGCCATCACCGGCGGCCAAGGGGAGTTCACGATGGAGTTCCTGCGCTACGAGGAGGTGCCCGGCCACCTGGCCGCCAAGGTCATCCAGGAGGCACGCGCAGAGCGGGAAACCGTGAAGGCGTAGTACGCTCAACCCGTGAATACCAGGGCAATCAGCACGTCGGTGGCGATTGCCGCCTGCGATGTGTGCGGCCGGACACTGCTCCGCGGAGAGCGGGTCGAGACGTATGTCAACGGCGCCGAGCGGCACACGGTATGCGAGCTGTGCACGTCCCGCGCCCTGCACGGGGGATGGGTGCGGGAAGGTGAGCTGCCTGACTACGGCGACGCCGCGGCCCGCGTGGATCGACGCCGGTCGTTGCTGAGCCGGTTGCGCTCGCGGCGCGGCGGCCCGACGCGACCGCCCGCCGAGGAGCCCGAGTACGACTTCTCCGATGGCTATGCCGAGGCCGAGCCCGAACCCGACCCCGAGCCGGCTCCGGCGCCTCGGGCGGCCCCGGCCCCGCGTCCGGCGGCGGCCCGCTCCAATCCGGCTCCGGCTCCGGTGCGCGCCGATGCGGCCGCCCGCCAGCGCGAGCCGCGCCACGTCCGCGCCGTCCCGACCAGCCACGAGCAACGGGTGTTCACCGCCATCGAGCTGTTCAATGGCTCCGAGCATCCACGCACGGTGGCCGGGATTTCGCGCTCACTGGGGCTGCCCGAGGCGGCGGTGCTGCCGTCGGGACCGCAGTCACCGCTGGTCAGCATCGTCGTGGCCTGGGAACTGTGCTGGTACCGCTACGAGCTTGACCTGTCCGAGGAGGTTCCCAGCGTTCGCGTTGCCACCCAGGGCTATGAGCTCGACGAGCTCTCGCCCGAGGAGCGGCGCGCCAACGCACAGGCCGATCAGAACGGCCGGCTGGCGCTTTCCGTCTAGGCCGTCCAGCCTTCCGGAAACCCAGAAATCGACGTCTGTTCGATGGTGATGGCATGCCAGCCTCCAATAGCATCTGCGCGATGATCTACTGCGTGGTGCCCGAACCGCTGGCCGGCGAGCTACTCGACAGGCTGTCTGACTACTACGCCGAGGACCCGAACGTGACGGTGATCGTCGACCGCCGTCGGACCTCGCGACGTGAGACAGGCCTTTTCAGCGTCCGTGGCGAGCAGCGCGGAACCCGCGATCGCCGGCGGGCTCGGATCCCCGGCGAGATCCCCGCGCTCGCCACCGACTGAGCGCAGCCGCTCCCCGCCACCGATGAAAGTCGTCGTCCACGTGGACGGGGGAGCCCGGGGCAACCCCGGCCCGGCCGCGATCGGGGTTGTGATCTCAGACGCTGACGGCAGCGTCCTCGACGAGGTGGCCGAGACAATCGGCGTCGCCACCAACAACGTGGCCGAGTACCGCGCGCTGCTCAAGGGGGTCGAGCGGGCCTCGGCCCTCGGTGCCGACGAGGTCGAGCTCGTCAATGACTCCGAGCTCGTCGCCCGCCAGCTGACCGGCGTCTACAAGGTCAAGCATCCGGCCATGAAACCGCTGTACGAGCAGGCCATCACCGCCCTGAGGGATTTTGGGCGCTGGAACATCCGGACGGTGCCTCGGGCCCAGAACGCGCGAGCCGATGCGCTGGTCAACGCCGCCCTGGACGCCGGCTGACCTCCGGACCAGTCACCTGGCCTCGTCTGTCCTTACGTTCAGCCCCAGCGCCGGCGGTCGCTAACCTTCCCGGTTGTGACCGACGCCCTCAATGAGCTGACCGCGCGGCTGAACGAGGCCGTGGAACGGCTGCGCGAAGGCGGGCTTGAGCCCGAGGCGACGCTGACCCTGGTCGAGGAATGCGCTCAGCTCGCCTCCGAGGCCAGCGCGCAGGTCGACCAGCGGACGCGTGCAGCGCTCGAGCCGCTGCCTGACCTCCCCGGTCAGCTTCCGTTGCCGGCGGCCTAGTGCCCGCCTCGATCTCCACGGCTGCGGCCGGTGCCGGCGGCCGGCGAGACGACTAGCGTGAGCGCTCCCAGCCCGACTCAAGCCGCGTATCCCGACCACCTGAGAGGCGCCGTCGAGGCGTACCTCGAGAGCCTGCGCTTCTCGACTGAACTCGCTACCTCCGGCCTGGAGGAGGCGATGCGCTATTCGCTGCTGGCCGGGGGCAAGCGGATCCGGCCCGTGCTGGCCCTGGCCACCGCCGGGGCACTGGGTATGGGCCGTGAGACGGTACTTCCGCTGGCCGCGGCGATCGAGCTGATCCACACCTACTCGCTGATCCATGACGACCTACCGGCCATGGACGACGACGATCTGCGCCGGGGCCGGCTGACCTGTCACAAGGTCTTCGGCGAGGACGTCGCCATCCTGGCCGGGGACGGGCTCTACGCTGAGGCCTTCCGCCACCTGCTCGCCTATCAGCACGGCGATCCGGCCGCCATCCTCGCCGCTGCCGCCGAGCTGGCCAGCGCCACCGGTGTGCAGGGCATGGTTGGGGGCCAGTTCATGGACGTGGCCGAGACGGCCGGCCCCGGCGCCGACGGTCTGCGCCGGCTCCATGAGCTCAAGACGGGACGTCTGATCGCGGCCAGCATCGAGTGCGTGTTGCATCTGGCCGGCGACCGGCGACCTGCGACGATCTCTGAGTTCCGCGCTTTTGCCGGCGAGCTCGGGGTGCTCTTCCAGATCGTCGACGACATCCTCGACGTCACGGGATCAGACGCCACTCTCGGCAAACACCAGGGCTCGGACGAGCGGCTCGGTAAACGTACGTACGTGACCGAGTTCGGCCTCGACGGCGCCCGCCGCCTGGCTGACGAAACGCACGGACGAGCACGCGCATCGCTCAGCGAGGCCGCTCCGACCAACGCCGGCGAACTCGAGCAGATCACGGACTTCATCGCGACACGGAGCTACTGATGACCGACCTCCTCACCCAGATTAACTCTCCCCAAGATCTGCACGGGCTGACCGACGAACAGCTCCAGCAGGTCGCCCAGGAGGTGCGCGAGCACATCATCACCACGGTTGGGGAAATCGGCGGGCATTTTGGCGCCAACCTCGGCTCATGCGAAATTGCCGTCGCGCTGCATTCCCTCCTGGATTCGCCCCGCGACAAGGTCCTCTGGGACGTGGGCCACCAGGCCTACCCGCACAAGATCCTCACCGGGCGCCGCGACCAGCTGCACACGATCCGCAAGTACGGAGGGCTGGCCCCGTTCTGCTCGATCCCCGAGTCCGAGCACGACATCATGGGTGCCGGCCACGCCTCGACCTCGATCGGTTACGCGGTTGGCATCAAGGAAGCCATGCGCCGTGGCCACGGGCAGGACGGGCATGTCGTGGCCGTGGCCGGAGACGGCGCCCTGACCGGCGGGGTGGCCTTCGAGGCCGTGCACCAGGCCGGCGGGGAGGGAACCCCGATCGTCGTCGTCCTCAACGACAACGGCATGTCGATTGCTCCCAACGTCGGGGCCCTGTCGCGGTATTTCAACCGGGTGCGCATGAATCCCAAGCTCTGGCACGCGCGCGAGGGGGTCGAGGGCGGGCTGACCAAGCTTCCGGCGCCGATCGGCGCGGCCTTCGAGCGTCTCGGTCCGCATTTCAAGGAGTCGCTCAAGGCCTTCTGGGCGCCCGGTCTGTGGTGGGAGGAGCTCGACTTCGCCTACATGGGTGTGATCGACGGTCATGACGTACGGGCCCTGCGCAGCGCTCTGCGCGAAGCCCTGGCCGCCGAACGCCCGGTGGTCGTGCACTGTGCGACCGTCAAGGGCAGGGGCTTTGCTCCCGCCGAGGAGGGCGGCCTGGAGGGCATGGAGAAGTGGCACGCCGCCAAGCCCAAGTCGATCGCCAACGGTGCTCCGGCCCGCGTGGTCAAAGCGCCCGCGTCGGCCAAGCCCGCGCCACCCGCCTACACCCAGGTGTTCGGCGAGGCGCTGGTCCGCGAGTGCCGCCGCGACGATCGCGTCATCGGCATCACCGCGGCCATGAACTCAGGCACCGGCCTGAACGTCCTTCAGGGCGAGCTGCCTGACCGCTATTACGACGTCGGCATCGCTGAGCAGCAGGCCATCCTGTTCGCCTCGGGACTGGCTCTGCAGGGCTGCAAGCCCGTGGCGGCGATTTATTCGACGTTCCTGCAGCGCGCCTATGACCAGATCGTCCACGACGTCTGTTTGCAGAAGCTCAACGTCGTCTTCGCCATGGACCGTGCGGGACTCGTCGGTGACGACGGCCCCACGCACCACGGCGTGTTTGACATCGCCTATCTGCGTTGCCTGCCCAACATCGTGCTCATGGCCCCCCGCGACGAGGCCATGCTCGTGCACATGCTCCACACCGCGCTGCGCTACGACGACGGCCCGGTGGCCCTGCGCTACCCGCGCGGCGAGGGTGTCGGGGTGGAGCTTCCGGGCCGGGCGCACACGATCGAGATCGGGACCGGCGAGATCCTGTCTGAGGCCACCACGGACGATCCCAGCGCGCGCCGCGTCGCGCTGCTCGGCTACGGCTCGGGTGTCGGCAAGGCGCTCGAGGCGGCCGAGATCCTCCGCGGCCACGGCATTGCCGTTACGGTGGCTGACGCGCGCTTCGCCAAGCCGATCGACGCCGGCCTGGCCGCTCAGCTGGCGGCCGAGCACGAGCTGCTGGTCACCGTCGAGGAGGGCGTGCTGGCCGGTGGCTTTGGGTCGGCCGTCTGGGAGACGTTGTCGGACTCGGGTCTGGCCCCGCGGATCCTTCGCGTCGGCCTGCCTGACCGGTTCGTCACCCACGGATCGCCGGCGCTGCTGCATGAAGAGGTGGGCTTCACCGGAGAGCGCATCGCCGAGCGCGTCGAGGCGGCCGTCGGCGGACGCAGCGGAGTGACCAGCGGCTGACCTTCGGGAGGCTCCGCGGACGACCTCCGCGAGCAATCCCGTACCTTTCTCGGACCATGCGGCGTGTCCGGCTCGACAGCCTGCTCTCGGAGCGAGGCGTGTTCTCCTCCCGCTCGCGGGCCGCGGCGTCCGTGATGGCCGGCGAGATCGTGCTCCTGCCCGACCGGCGGCGAGCCGAGAAGCCCGGCCAGCTCGTGCCCGAGGACGTCGAGCTCGAACTGCAGACCGGACCGCGTTTCGTATCCCGCGGGGCGATCAAGCTCGGCAATGCCCTTGATGCCTTCGGGCTTGACGTGACCGGGCGGCGGGCGCTCGACGTCGGCGCCTCCACCGGCGGGTTCACCGACTGCCTGCTGCACCGGGGCGCCGAGCACGTGGTCGCGGTCGACGTGGCCTACGGACAGCTCGATTGGCGCCTGCGCTCGGATGAGCGCGTGACCGTGCTCGAGCGCCGCAACGCCCGCGCGCTGACGGCCGCAGATCTGCCCTACGCCCCCGATCTGGTCGTCATCGACGTGTCCTTCATCTCCGTGGTCAAGGTCCTGGCCGCGGTGCTGGGCTGTGCGGCGGAGCGCTTCGACGTTTTGGCCATGGTCAAGCCCCAGTTCGAGGTCGGGCGACCCGGCGTCGGCAAGGGCGGCGTCGTGCGCGACCCGGCCCTGCGGCGCGGGGCGCTCTTGGCCGTCGGCGAGGCGGCGCGCGGGCACGGAGCCTCCGTCCTCGGCTACGCGAGCTCCGGCCTGCCAGGCCCGAAGGGCAACCTGGAGACGTTCGTCTGGTTGGCCGAGGGGTCGCGCGCCGGGCTGGCGGACCTCGAGGCCGCGGCGCGGGAGGTCGAGCCGTGAGCCCGATACGCACCGCGGCCGTCCTCACCCACCGGCGCCCGGAGGTCACGACCGAGGCTTTGCGCGAGCTCATCGCGCTGGCCCGCACCCGGGACGTCGTGCTGCGCTTCGACGCCGAGGAGACGGCCAAGCACGGCCTGGTGCCCGGCCCCGGCCTGGTCCTGGACGCCGTTTCCGATGCCACCGTCGACCTGTGCTTCTCGCTCGGGGGAGACGGAACGATCCTCAACGCGCTGCGCACGTATGCCCGCACGCGCGTGCCCGTGTTTGCCATCAACTTCGGCGAGATGGGCTTTCTGGCCACCGTGGACCGCGAGGACGCTCAGACCGGGTGCCGCCGGGCCCTGGAGGGCGACTTCGAGGTCCTCTCGCTCCCGGCGATCGAGCTCTCGGGGGCCGGGGGCGACTGGCTGGCCATCAACGACGTATCCATCCACCGCCAGCAGGGCAAGCGGGTCGCCGATCTGGAGTACGCGGTCGGCGGCGACGAGGTCGGACGGGTGCGCTGCGACGGGCTGGTCGTGGCCACCCCGGCCGGCTCGACGGGCTACAACCTGGCCAACGGCGGCCCGGTCATGGCCTGGGGCGTGCACGGCTACGTGGTCTCGTTCATCGCTCCGCACTCGCTGACCGCCCGGACGCTGGTCGTCGCTCCCGATGACCACCTCACCGTCCACAACCGCTCCCAGGAGGAGGCGGTCGATGTGACCCTTGATGGGCGCCCGATCGGCGAGATCGGGGCCGGCGACAAGGCCGAGGTCCGGTTCCTGACCGACGTCGGGTGCCTGGCCCAGATTCCGGGCACGAGCTTCTATCAGCGCCTGCGCCAG
>JAXDGI010000010.1:0-2787 GCA_034665145.1 Solirubrobacteraceae bacterium | reverse complement strand
CCTAGTCGGCCACGATCAGGAAGCCGTAGCGGTCGGCCAGCTTCCGCAGGCCCTGCCAGTAGCCGTCCGGAGGCACGAAGCACCCTCCGGCGTTCTGCACGGGCTCGGCGATGAAGATGGCGATCGTCTCAGGTCCCTCTTCGAGGACCACCTCCTCGATCTCATCGAGCAGCGCCTGGGCGAAGGCGCGGTCATCGTGCACCACGTCGGCGAAGCGGTCGTCCTCGGCAAGCCTGTACGGATTGGTTGGCGAGACGTGACGCGTGTATATGGCCGGCGGCCCGAAGGGAGCCTTGTAGCTCTCGACGCCGGTCAGCGCGAGCGCACCGAGAGTCGCCCCGTGGTACGCCACCCGCCGCGCGATCGCCTTCGTGCGCGCCTCGGACCCGGTGGCGATGTGGTGCAGACGGGCGATCTTCCACGCGGACTCCACCGACTCCGCCCCCCCGCTCGTGAAGAACACGTGGCCCAGCCCCGGGGGCGCCAGCTCGGACAGGCGCTCTGACAGCGCGACGGCGCTCGGATGCGCCATGCCCCAGGTGGTGGCAAACGGCAGCTTGGCCATCTGCGAGGCGACTGCGGAGGACATCTCCTCACCGTAGGAGTAGCCGAGCTGGGAACAGAAGAGGGCCGACAGCGCGTCGAAGTAGCGGTTGCCGTGGGTGTCGAAGACGTACGGCCCCTCGCCGCGCTCGAGCACCATGACCGGCCGTCGGCCAGGTCCAAAGGCGCCGTTGCGCGTGAAGTGCATGAGGAGGTGCTCGTGAGCCGCCTCCTCGAGATCCAGGACAGGATTCATCGCTCTGCTCGTTCGTTCGTGGTGGTCTCGGGAATGGCGCGCAGCCCCATCGATCAGCTCGCCGTGGGGAAGGCGAGGTCGATCTTGGCGTCCGGGGCATCCGGCCAGCGGGAGCTGACGACCTTGCCCCGGGTGTAGAAGCGGACGCCCTCGGGCCCGTGCATGTGGACGTCCCCGAACAGCGATGCCTTCCAGCCCCCGAAGGAATAGTAGGCCATTGGCACCGGAATCGGCACGTTGATGCCGACCATGCCGGCGCTGACCCGAAGCTGGAAGGCTCGGGCTGCGCCGCCGTCGCGGGTGAAGATCGCGGCGCCGTTTCCCCACGGGTTGGCGTTGATCATCGCGATCGACTCCTCCAGCGACCCCACGCGGGTGACGACCAGCACCGGGCCGAAGATCTCCTCCTCGTAGATCCGCATGCTCGGCGCCACCCGGTCAAACAGGGATGGGCCGATGAAGAAGCCCTGTTCGTGGCCCGGCACCACCACGCTGCGTCCGTCGCGCACCAGCTCGGCGCCCTCTTCGACTCCTGCGTCGACGAGCCCGCGCACACGGTCACGGGCGGTTGCGCTGATCAATGGGCCGACCTCCGATTCGGGCTGATCACCAGGCCCCACCACCAGCCGATCAAGGCGTTCGGCGAGCTTCTCGACGAGCGCATCCCCGACTTCGCCGACCGCCACCACGGCGGAGACGGCCATGCACCGCTGGCCACTCGAGCCGTAGGCCCCCGCGACGATCTGGTCGGCCGCATAGTCCAGGTCCGCGTCGGGGAGCACGACCGCATGGTTCTTGGCGCCGCCGAGCGCCTGCGCCCGTTTCCCGTGACCGGTGGCCGTCTCGTACACGTGCCGGGCCACCGGCGTCGAGCCCACGAACGACACCGCGTTGACGCGGGGGTGGCGCAGGAGGGCATCCACGGCGTCGCGGTCCCCGTGGACGACGTTGAACACGCCGCCGGGCAGGCCGGCATCGGACAGCAGCTCGGCGAGCAGCATCGACGCGGAGGGGTCCTGTTCGGAGGGCTTCAGCACGAACGTGTTGCCGGCCGCCAGGGCCAGCGGGAACATCCAGCCGGGCACCATCGACGGGAAGTTGAACGGGGTGATCCCGGCCACCACCCCGACCGGCTGACGCAGCGTGTAGCTGTCGATCCCTCGTGATACCTGCCAGGAGTGCTCACCCTTCAGCAGCTCGGCCAGGCCACAGGCGAACTCGACCAGCTCGAGCTCCCTCTGGACCTCGCCAAGCGCGTCGTCGTGGACCTTTCCGTGCTCGAGGGTGACCAGCCTGGCCATCTCCTCGCGGCGAGCGTGCAGCAGCTCGCGGAACGCGAACATGACCCTCGTGCGCTCCGACAGCGAGGCCGATTCCCAGCCCGGAGCGGCGGCGGCGGCCGCCTGCACCGCTGCGTCGACCTCCTCCGCGTCGGCGAACGGCACCCTTGTCACCACCTCGCCGGTGGCCGAGTTGGTCACCGCGCCGGTCCGCCCTGAGCGCGAGCTCTCCGCGCGCCCCTCGATCCAGTGGTTCATTAGGGTCTCGGTCGTTGCCATGTCTCATCCGCTCCCATCAGTTGCGGCCCCGACGCGGGAGGCGGCCAGCGCCGGGATGATCTCGCTGCCCACGCGGTCCATCTGTTCGAAGGCACCATTGTTATACGCCACGGAGACTTCGTCCACACCAATCTCCGCCAGCGCCGCGAGCTTCTCGAGGCAGCGGTCGACCGAGCCCGCAATCGCAAAGTCGTCAATCAGCTCGGCGGTCAGGTATGCCGTGTGCTCCGCGCTCGAGTCCAGATGGCCTGCGTAGTAGTCGTAGTCCTCCCGAGCCCTGACCGACCGCATCATCACCTCCGGCATGCCGTGATCGGCGTTGTTACGGGCCATGTCGGCGATGTGATTGGCACAGGCGGCGGGGGCCCACCGGCAGGCGTCCGCGGCGGCCTCGCGAGCCTCGGAGACGTGCATCGCGCACAAAATCGA
>JAXDGI010000009.1:0-2876 GCA_034665145.1 Solirubrobacteraceae bacterium | reverse complement strand
GACCCGAACCGAATCGAAGTCGGCATCGAGCTCCTCGGCGACGATCGTCGCGAGGCCGGTGTGGATCCCCTGCCCCATCTCGATCTGACTCGAGTACGCGACGACCGTCCCGTCCGAGTGGATCCGGATGTATGGATGGACGGGGTCGACCAGCTCCTCGGCCGTGAGCCTGCGGTCTTCGAGCTCGTCCGGAGCGACGAGTGGCGCAGTCTCGGGCCCCTCGCTCAGCGTGCTGGCCGCGGCATGAATCGCGGCGCGGATCCGTGGGTAGGTCCCGCACCGGCAGAGGTTGCCGGTCATCCACGCGTCGATCGCCGCGTCATCAGGCGCCGGGTTCGCCTCGAGTAGCGACACCGCGGCCAGCGTCTGTCCTGGCTGGCAGTAGCCACACTGCACGACGTTGCCCTGGTACCAGGCATCGCGCACGGCGTTGACCACCGGGCCCGCGGCGCCCTCGACCGTCGTGATGGTCTTCCCGACCGCCCGCTCGGTGGCGGTCTGACACGACTTCGTATTCCTGCCGTCGATCAGAACGGTGCAGGCCGCGCAGAACCCGGCACCGCAACCGAACTTTGTGCCACGCAGACCGAGGACGTCCCGGAGCACCCACAGCAGCGGGGTCTTCGCGTGCCGGTCGTCAACCTCGACCTCGGCGCCGTTAACGGCAAGCTTCAATCTGAGACCTCCGTCGACCGGGTCCAGCGGGCTCTCTTGCACCGGTCGCAGGATCACCCCGACCCAGGTGAACTGTCCTCACCGGATGATGGTGATTCTCCCTACACGCCGCGCTGTTCGATGCGATCGAGGGCGGCGAGATCGGCGTCATCGAGCTCGAGCTCGATCGCGGCCATGTTCTCCTCGAGATGCGCGATTGAGCTTGTGCCCGGAATCAGCAGCATGCGGTCGTAGCGAGCCAGCAACCACGCCAGCGCGACTTGGGCCGGAGTGGCCCCGTGCTTGCCCGCGACCTGGACGATTGTGGGTTCTCCGGCCAGTCGCGCCGGCCCGCCCCTGAATGCCGAGCCAAGGGGAAAGAACGGCACGAGCGCGATCTTGCGCACTCGCGCAAACTCGACCATCTCGTCGTCCTGGCGGTCGATGATGCTGTAGCCGTTCTGAATCGCGGCCACCTCGACGAACTCGAGCGCAAGCTGCACCTTCGCTTGATCGACATTGGAGAGCCCGATCAGATCGAGCTTGCCCTCCTGGCGCATGGCCTCGAGGGCAGATAACTGCTCCTCGAGCGGTATGGCGATGTCGTGTCGGGTCTCAACGAGGCGCAGGTTGACGAGGTCCAGACGCTCCACCGCAAGTGAGCGGAGGTTCGCCTCCACCCCGTCGCGTAGTTCGTCGGGCCGCTGCGCTGGGAGCACCCGTCCCGCGGCGTCACGCCGCGCGCCCACCTTGGTTACCAGCTTCAGATTCTCAGGGTACGGATGCAGGGCCTGGCGAATCAGGTCGTTGACCACGTCCGGTCCGTAGTACTGCGATGTGTCGATGTGGTCAACGCCGACCTCAACCGCTCGGCGGAGTACGGCCCGAGCCGCACTTGGGTCGCGTGGTGGCCCGAACACGGAGGGACCGGCGAGCTGCATCGCCCCGAAGCCGATGCGGTTGATCGGCTTGTCACCGAGAAATGTCGTCGTGCCCATCTCGGTTGCCCGTCGTTAGAGCTGCGACTCCTCAGCGACCGCAACCGTTCCGGCGCCTACCTTGCCGAGTTGCTCGTCGGCACCGGGCTGTTCGGCGTCTTCCTGCGTGTGACCTACTACCTGCAGCGGCTGCTCGGCTACAGCCCAGTGAAGACCGACCGCCAGGATCAGCCAGCGACGCACATATGCTGGGTCAGCCGCGGTCATCGCCTGATTTCACGCGATGTCGGTCGAGCCCGGATTTGTCGAAGTTCGAGCAGTTCGAGGCCGAGCGCCTCGAACTGCGCAACAGCGCTGAACACGGCGGACCGATCCGCGAGCAAACCGGTGAGCACGGTCTCGCTGCCTTTCAGCTCAGACACCATCGACGGAAAGGCGGACACAGCGGTAGCTGGGGTCGGCTGGGCCAGCGAGGAGCACGCGAACGGGTGGCGCGAGCGGGGGCGCCGCCTAGCGCCGCCGTGCCGACTTTGATCGTCGGCGGCCTCATGTCATGCGCCGGTAACGCCACACGGACAGCGGGATGAACACGGCTAGGAGGCCGGCGATCCAGGCGATTGCGCCAGCGAGGGAGGACGGTGTGCCAGGAAGGAGGGCCAGGGAGCGGGCTGCGTTGGCGGCAAGGGTGACCGGGCTGACCTTCGCGACTGCCTGCAGCCAGTTCGGCAGGGTCGAGACCGGGACGAACACCGAGCTCGCGAACACGAGCGGAAACAGGACCACGAAGCCGGCTGTTTGAGCTGCCTCGGCGCCGCGGACGGTCAGGGCTACGAAGGCAAAGATCCAGCTGAGCGCGAGGCCGAAGGCGCTGACCAGCGCGATGCACGCGAGGGCTTGTGCGGCGCCGGCTTGGAAGCGGAAGCCGATGATGGAGCCGACGATGATCATCAGGACGATGATCAGGACGTTGCGGACCAGGTCGGCCGTGGTGCGGCCGATGAGCACGGCGGACCGTGCCATTGGCATCGCGCGGAAGCGGTCGATCACGCCGAGCTTCAGGTCCTCGGACAGGCCTACAGCCGTCTGGCTGGCCCGGAACGTCACCGACTGAATGAGGATGCCCGGCAACAGGTAGTCGATGTAGCTCACGCCGGGGGGCAGTGAGTGACTGATCGCGCCGCCGAACACGTAGGTGAACAGCAGCACGAACATGATCGGCTGGATCGTGGAGAACACCAGCAGGTCCAGTTGGCGGACGAAATGGCGCAGGTTGCGCCCGCTGAC